>JANOHH010000803.1:0-2482 GCA_031406395.1 Verrucomicrobiota bacterium
AACTCGGTGATCGTCCGCGTCACTGCGGTGCTTGCTGTTCCCCAGCCAATTTTGCGGATCGAACAATTCTCCCCATCGCAAGTCCGCCTCTACTGGCCCACCAACGGCACCACGTTCCGTCTCCAGTCCAACACGAATCTAGCCACGACCGACTGGATCACCGCCACGCCGCCCCAGGTGACGCTGGGCACAAACCACATCGTCACCAACACGATCAGCGGCACGCAAAAGTTTTACCGGCTGATCAACCCCTGAGTTAGTCAGGCTGCCCGGTCGGTCACCACGCGCGGCCGCGCGGCCCGGCGGGCAAATTCAAATCTGGCCGCCGCTTGGCCGGCTGGACTTTCTTCAGGTTCAAGTTCGGAGCAAGCCTCCGTCCCCCCCACCTGCGTATCGAGTCCAGCGCGGCCCAGGAGCAAAGGCTGCTTTTACTTTACCAACTTGTGATGACCAGCGTCGTTTCCGAACCCTACGCGCCCACATTAACTTCAACTTGGGTTTTGGCCGGCGTGGTTCGAGACCTTAGCCGCCCTCCATCTCGGTGTCCTGATCGGACTCAGCCCGCCTTCGAACAGGCAACTCGTTCTCGGCACTCGACTCCTAATCCTCGACCCTGCTAGCTTTCGCCCGTGAATTTTCTGGTCACTGGCGGTGCGGGTTTCATCGGATCCCATGTGTGCGAGCGGCTGCTCGGAGCGGGTCATGCCGTCTGGGCGTTTGACGACCTCAATAACTTTTACGATCCGCAGATCAAACGCCGCAATCTCCTCGACCTGCAGTCGCTGGCCAAGCCCTTTGAATTCGTACCGGGCGATCTGGTTGACCGCGCGGCGCTCAATGGATTGTTCGGCAGCGTGAAGTTCGATCAGGTGATCCATCTCGCAGCGCGCGCGGGCGTACGACCCAGCCTCGCCGAACCGGCGCTTTACCAGCGCGTCAATGTCGAAGGCACGGTGAATGTCCTGGAAGCCGCGCGCTTGAACGGCGTGAAGAAGATCATCCTCGCCTCCTCCTCCTCGGTTTATGGCGTGAATGCCAAAGTCCCGTTCAGCGAAAGCGATCCCATTTTCTCTGCCATTTCGCCCTACGCGGCCAGCAAGCTCGCCGGCGAGGCGCTCGGACACGTTTATCATTATATCTACGGTCTCGACGTGATAATGCTCCGATTCTTCACCGTGTACGGCCCGCGGCAGCGACCGGATCTGGCGATTCACAAGTTCGCGCAACTCATCAGCGCCGGAAAGCCCATCCCCGTGTTTGGCGACGGCCGGATGGCGCGAGATTACACTTACATTACGGACATTGTGGACGGCATCATGGCCTGCACGCAGCAGCAATTCGGCTTTGAAATCTTCAACCTGGGCGAATCCCAAACCGTAACCTTGAGCCAGTTAATTGAACTCCTGGAAAAAGCCCTAGGCCAAAGAGCCATCCTTGACCGCCAGCCGATCCAGCCGGGTGACGTGCCCATCACCTTTGCCGATGTTTCCAAAGCGCGCGCGAAACTGGGCTATAACCCGCGCGTAAAGATTGCGGAAGGCATTCCGTTATTTGTAGATTGGTTTCGGCAGAACAAGCCATAGACGACTATTACCATGAATCAAGCCGCCCGCATTTCACCTCCCAACTTGAACGACGCGCTCGCCGTCTGGAATCAACTACTCGCCGCCAAGGGGCACGCAACGGATCTGCTCTGGATTTTCGAGGAGAACCTGTGTTTCGAGAAACGCCCCGACCTGCCCGGCGGCCTGCACATCGGGTTCCAAACCCGTTTCGCCCCCGTGCCGCCGGATGCGCTCGAAATTGCCTACGAACATTTCGGTGAATCGGACGCCCGCCTCGTTTTTTACCGCTTGGGGGAGAGCAAAGGCCGCTCTGTCTGCGTGCTGCTCGGCGATGCCTGGTTCGATGACAAACAGGAAAGCGACGGCTTCGTCCGGCACAACGAATGGGGCATTTCCTTTTACCCGGGCCAGAAGATCGAGATCGAAGAAGTCAGCGACATGCGCCGTTGGATTCGTCGCATCCGCCGCGAACGCCCCCTCCACGACGTGGACTTTTGCATGACGCTCGCCGCCGTGGACGAAATCCAAGTTCATGGCCGCGTGTTGTCCGCAGGCGAGCGCTACTCCGAATCCATGCTCGGCCAACTGCGCCGCATCTTCTCGCACGCGAATTGACCTGAAGGAAATTCTTGACTGGGAATGACAGCGGTCGCCTCGGGTGAGTGACCAGTGGGGACCGGTGATTGGCGACAATCCAGTGTCTGGTCCGGAAGCTAGCCCCGCGAGCTGAGCTCGAAAACCGCGGCCTCTGCAAAGGATGCGGATCGTTCGCCAGACTTTCAGCCACCGACGCCGGCATACTCCTCATCCTGCTTGAGGCTGCGGCCCATGAGCACGTATTCGTGCGTCACCGCCTTCATGTCGAGCACGTAGTCGTCAACCCGCATCAATTCGTTGAAGCCCAGTTGCGCCAGCAC
>JANOHH010000876.1:0-2064 GCA_031406395.1 Verrucomicrobiota bacterium
CGCTTGGCTTCCAGTATTTGCGCGACGAGCGTTTTGGTCACTCCGGGAGCAAAAGGAATACAAAGGTTTCCAAGGACGTCCCACTTCAGCCACGGATCAAGCATCCCCAAATCCGATGACGATTCGACCGTCACGCGACGGCCTGAAAAGTTCGGCAGTTCAATCGCCACTTGGTTGTTACTCACTCCAATGCGGGGCGAGTAAAAACTCAGACGGTTGGTTGGGTTGGAGTACTTGAGATACTCGTCCTCGTTGGAATCCTGGTCGCCGTCGGGGTTGGCTGTACGTGCGCCCTGGGGAGAAACCAAGTCACCGAAATAGGCAAGCCGCCAGGCGTTGTAATCCATGCGGGCGGGCAGGTTGGTGGAAATCCAATCATACACCAGTTGGATGGCCGCGAGGTCTTTCTCATTCGTGGCGATGGGCGGCATGCGGGTGTAACTGTTCGTGGCGGCGATGCGGTTCCAAACAATTGACTTGGCCGGATCGCCGGGCAAGACCAGCCGATGGGAGGCTTCAGACCCGGCCGCGAGGGGCAGGCCATTAATCAAGCGCGTGTCCCAGAGATTCAATGGCGGGCTGCCGTCCCACGAAGGCGGCCCGGAACCGCCGGCATGATGACAATAGGCACAGTTCACCGCCAGATAAGAGCGGACGCGGGCTTCGAGGGAGAATTGCGTTTCGTCCGGTCGCACATGCCGCGGAAGGGCGGTTGGGGCTTGATTCAGCCCCAAGAGGTAACCCGCCGAATCCAACAAAGTCAGAAGATTCCCGGAAAGTCCGGCGAGCGAACTGCCCTCGCGGTTCAACTGGCGCGTGCTGAACGAGAGCGCGCTGCCCGCTTCGGGCGTGTGGCAATTGAGACATTCCGCGCGGCTGGGGATGTGATAGCGCTGGGTGCGGGTGAGGCTGGCATTCGTCACTGACAAATCGAACTCTTCACCCGCCTCGGGCACGAGGAAGGCCTCTGTGCCGGCCGCATTCCATTTGTATGACACGCCGTACGCGCCGGCGGTCGTCTTGACCAGGAAGCGGGTCTCGATGCGCTTGGCGGTGGCGGGATTTCCGCGTTCCAGTTCGAGGTCAAAATGCTTGGCCCAAATCATTCCCGTCGGAAAATCCCACGTACCATCACGCGAATAGGTGATTTCGTTCGTCGCGTCCCGGATCAGGAACCAGCGCGATTTGTCCGCATAGTCCGACCAGAACCGCAAGTTGGGTTCATAGAAATACGCGCCGGGATTCGGGCTGAGATCCGCCAGATCCGCAAAGAATCCAGTTGCCGTGAGCGTGGACGGGAACGCGGAATCATCCGCCCCGCGTACCAAACGCCGGATGCGACCGTTGTTGCCGCCCCATTCAATGAAGAGAATGTCGTTGTTGGCCGGGTCCGCGAGAAAGGCCACGATATTTTGGCCGCCCGTGATCCGGGTGAACGTCGCCGTCGGGTTCGCGGGATTAATGGTCCAGATGTTGCCGGAGACGTAGTCGCCGAAAATGTAGAGCCCGTTGAGACCCGGATAATTGGTGCCCTGATAAACAAATCCGCCCGTGATCGAGTTACCCTGATTGGTCGCCGAGCCATGCGCGTAATCGAGAACCGGAAAAACGAGCGTTGCGTCGGCTTCGACGGCGCCGTTGATAATTTGGCCGCTGCGCGGCCCGGGCAGAGTCGCCTCGCGCCAGGACCACCCGGCATTATCACCCGGCCCCAACAGATCGAGTTCCTCGCGTGCATCCCGTTGCACGTCACCCACCCATAGCTTGTTGCTGCCGGGTGCAAAACTGAACTGCCACGGATTCCGGAGACCGAGAACGTAAATTTCCGTCCGCACCTGGGCTGGATTCACCGGCTGGTGGTTGAAACTCGTTGCGCCGACGAATGGATTATCCGCGGGCACGGAAAAATACGCCAACCCACCGCCATCCAGCGGAATGTCCGCGTCCGGGTTGGGTTCGAGGTTGCCGGGTCGCTTGTCGACATCAATGCGGATAATCGAAGAATACAAATCCTTGTCGATCCGTTGTGCGTTTTGATACTCCTCGTTTTGACCGCCCTCGTCC
>JANOHH010000934.1:0-9739 GCA_031406395.1 Verrucomicrobiota bacterium
CTAGGAGGGGATGCCGGTTTCCAAACCTTAATATTGTCCAAATAATACGTCATTGTGGCCGCAGAGGTAAAGCCACCGCCAGCCTGCACAACAAGCCCATGGCTGCCCGTCATGCTGCTGATGGGCATTTTGTAGTGCGTCCAGACTCCAATGTTGGCCGCACCGAGACCCGGGCCGCCGATCCATTGCCAGCCCCAATCCGATTTGATTTGGAAGACTTGAAACAGACCATAAGTGGACTGACCTGTCGGGGCATCCAGGTACAAATCAAACTCCAGCCACGTGAATTTGGAGGGATCCCAATCGTACGGATTGAGTTGGATATTTACATCCTGCCAATTGGTGGTGCCCGGGTAACTGCCGATCAACTTAAGCGAACCGTCGGGATGAAGTGGGGCCACGCTCGCGTCCTGACTAACAACTACCGAGCCGCCACCCCCGCCCCACGAACCCACTCCCGTTGTCGCTGACTCAGGCCAAGCGAAGTCGAACATCAATGCCATATTCGGAGGTGTGCCATCCCGGATCACGACATTGTCAATATAGACGATCACGTCGCTACTGTAGGGCGCCGCACTCGCGGCAAACTGTATTTGCAGATATGCCTTAAGCCCATATGCCGAGGTGAACGCTTTTTTCACATGTTGGTAGCTATTGAAAGAGGTGCCGATGGACCCATACCACATGCTGTCCCAACTCCAGGAAGCGTTTCGAGCGATAATCTGAAGATTGCCATAACTCCCGTTTGCATCCGTTCCAGAACTGGCATCCACCATCATATCAAACTCGACGCTGAAGTAACCAGTTGTGTCAAAAGCCACATCCACTCGCGGATCTATCTCGCTGTCGGTACCAGCGACAATCGTGTATTTGAGACACCCCCCTCCTCCGCGACCATGGGTGGCGTCCCAAACAACGCTCCCATGGCCATCCGCAGCGTACCAGCCCTGCACATCGGAAGCAAAAGAATGAGAGATATCCGTGGCCAAGCATAAACCAGTTGACCCGGCCAGAGCCAAGCCTGAGGCAATCCAACGATGGAGTTTAGTGTTGTGTTTCATTTTGTATTTTGTTGATGGTTGTAAGGACGGGTTGTGTTTTCTCCGCACGCTCACGTCCGGGATGCAGACTCGGGACAAATGTTTTTGGCTTGCGGTTTTACTTTCATGTTTTAATGGATTAACTACTGGTTATCCTAACAGATTCATGACCGCTGACACGTCGTCAAAAATCACTACACCCCGTTCGAGAAACGTTCAGTTGGTTCGCGGTTCATCCGTACCGATTAATCGCACCCGAACGATTTTGCGGCTACGCGAAATTTGTCTAACTCTGAGCACTGGTTGCGCGGGGCAACGAACGAGCACAGGGTGAGCCTCTGGCCCCCGTCCCGCAGAAACCCGATTCGGTGACAAAGCGGCCCGGCGAATCGGCCCCACGGTTCGCACACCACGGAGTCGGGCAATCGTTCGTCACTACCATCAACCCGCTAACCCTTCCCCTGCCCTGCAACGCCTCACAATCGGATACGCCATCGCCAGACGTTTCACTTAATCGCGCGGCGAAGCTTGATAACCTCTGTCTAAAGCGGTAGTACAACACATAAATAAAATGCCTTGCCTCCGCTTCCAGAAATTCCTGACGGCGATGTTGTCGGCGGCGGTTTGTATCGGGCTGGCACATCCTGCCCCGGTTTGCGGCGGCGCCACGGATTTGACCGGGGAATTTGCGATCGAGATCTGGACCACGGATAACGGAATGCCGCACAACTCGGTCACGGCGCTGCTCCAAACGCGCCAGGGCTACATCTGGGCCAGCACGTATAACGGCATCGCCCAGTTCGATGGTGACCGCTTCAAGGTTTTTGACGCCTCCAATACGAAGGGCCTGCAGGATAGCCGGATCACCGCGCTGTATGAGGACGCCCAGGGAGTTATCTGGATCGGGCATGATCGAGGCGAGGTCACCCGCTGCGTGGACGGTCAGTTTGCGCCGGTGGTTCTGGGCAAGCTTTGGGGCAACGCCACCGTAATCGCCTTTGGGAACGACGAGCACGGCGATCTCTGGGTTCTGAATCTGGCCGGTGAAGCCCTGCGCGTCCGGGATTCGTTGCGGCTCAAGCCGCTTCCGCAAATGGCAGCGGAGCCCACCGTGAGACCGGCGCTGCTGACGGATGCGGAACACCGCCTTTACGTGTTGCGCAATGGGATGGCTGCCCGCGTCACACCGACCGGCTATTTGGCGGATAATTTTGACGGTGAATATCATGCCCAATTGACGCGCGCAAACGACGGCGGTTTTTGGGTGGCGGGGGTGAATCGGCTGCGGCAGTGGGACGGACAAAAATGGGTCAAGGATTTCGGACCTTTTCCGTGGGGTGATTCCTTCGTCACCACCATGCTTGAAGCCGCCAATCATCGCGTGTTGGTTGGCACTTTGCTAAGCGGTTTGTACGTGGTGGACGAAGCGGGCAGCAGTTATCACCTGAGTCGCACCAATGGTTTGCCGCAGGACTGGATTCGTTGTCTGGTCGAGGATCGGGAACACAATATCTGGGTCGGCACCAGCGGTGGGTTGGTGCTGCTGCGGGAGCGCAAGGTCGCCATGCTTTCGCCGCCGGACAATTGGGAAGGCCGGCCCGTCATGGGCATCACCCGGACGCACGACGGGGCCGTCTGGGCCGCGACCGAAGGCGCAGGCGTCTACCGCCTGAACGGCGACGCGTGGACTCACTTTGGCGTGAGCGCCGGACTGTCCAACCTGTTTGTCTGGTCCGTGATGGAAGACAACCAACACCGTCTGTGGGCCGGCACCTGGGGTGGCGGCTTGTTCCGACTTGACGGCGAAAAATTCGTGCGCCAGCTCGAACTCGCGGAACTTTCGGAGCCGGTGACCGCGCTCCATGAAGCGCCGCCCGGCACGCTTTGGATCGGCACGGGCGCAGGCTTGATGCGCTATGCCAGCAACAAGCTGGAACGATTTGCACAGTACGGCGATGCGGCCGCCGGGGCGGTACGCGCCATCGAATCCGGCGCGCCGGGAGAGATCTGGTTTGGCACCCAGGGTTCCGGCCTGGGGCGCATCTCGGCCGGGAAATTCAAGCCTTACGGGCCGGTGGAGGGCTTCGCCCACAACTCCATTCTTTCGCTGCACTACGATGCCGAGGGCGTTTTATGGATCGGCACGCTGGAACATGGCGTGGTGCGTTTCAAGGACGGGCGGTTCTTCACTCTCTCCACCGAGCAAGGCCTGCCGAACAACATCATTGACCACATCGAGGAAGACGGCTTGGGGAATTTCTGGTTTAGCTCCCAGGCCGGATTGTTCCGCGTGAGCCGGCAACAACTGAACGATTGCGCCGACGGCAAGACCCCTTCGCTCCGGGCGCTCGGCTTTGGCAGAGCGGAAGGCATGTCCACCCTGGCCGGTTCGGGCGGATTCACTCCTTCGGGCTTTTGCGCGCCGGACGGGCGACTGTGGTTTCCGACCGCCAAAGGCTTGGCGGTAGTAAATCCGACCGCGGTGCGGCCCAATCGCATTTTGCCCCCAGTCTTGATCGAGGAAATCCACGTGGACGGACAACCAGCCGAGATCCAGCCAAGGCGGTCCGCCAATGCGCCGATCGGTAAAGCAACTCCCCGCAGTATCATTGTGCCGCCGGGCCGCCGGCAGTTGCAGTTGAAATTCACCGGCCTGAGTTTCACCTCGCCGGCGCGCGTCCAGTTCAAATACCGGATGGAGGGGCTGGATGCAGGCTGGACGGATGCCGGCACGCAGCGGCAGGTGACTTACGGCCATTTACCACCGGGCGAATTTACCTTCCGGGTGCTCGCGAGCAACAGCGACGGTCTCTGGAATGAAATCGGCGATGCTTTGACCATCGTGGTGTTGCCGCACTTCCTGCAGACGTGGTGGTTCAAACTAACCATGGCAATGGCGGTAGCCCTCCTGGTGGGCGGCGGCGTCTATCTGGCCTCCCGCCGGCGCATGCACCACAAACTCGAACGCATCGCCCGCGAACGCGAACTCGAACGCGAACGGTCGCGCATTGCCCATGATATTCATGACGATCTGGGGGCAAGCTTGACGCGCATCGGCATGTTGAGCGAAGCCGCCGTGGGCGAAACGACCAACGCCTCACCCGTCGCTGAATACTTGAGTCAAATTCACGCCACAACCGGCGAATTGACGCGCGCCATGGACGAAATCGTTTGGGCCGTGAACCCCCGCCACGACACGTTGGAGTCGCTGACGGATTACATCTCGCGTTTCGCACAGGATTTTCTCGGCACCGCCCAAATCCGTTTTCGTCTGGCGTTGCCGGCCGAATTGCCCGAACTATCCGTGCGTTCGGAGGTCCGGCACAACCTGTTCCTCGCCTTCAAGGAAACCCTGCATAACGCGGTCAAACACTCCGGAGCCAACGAAGTGCGCGTGACCCTGCAGTTCGTCGCGGGCGGTTTCCAACTCGTGGTCGCAGACAATGGTCGGGGGTTCGATCCACAGCGCGCGGGCCGCAGCGCGGACAAAAACCGGCCCACACCCGGCAACGGCCTGCGCAACCTCCGCTCCCGACTCGCCCAGATCAATGGCCGCACCGAAATTCACAGCGCCCCGGGCGAAGGAACACGCGTTGAGTTTTTTGTGCCGCTGGCAGGTTCGGTCGGCGGTGCGAAACCAAACAGTTAAATTCCTTGTCATCAAAATTTGCACTACGCCCCCGCCGTTCAGAAAGGTTATAAGTAGGAAAATGCAAACGAGTGTTTCCATTGTGGAAGACGACCCCAAGGCACGAGAGCTTATGGTGGAGTGGGTGAACCGCGCCCCCGGATTGCGGTGCGCGAGTGACCATGGTTCGGCGGAAGACGCCCTGGCGGCTATTCCGGCTTGCCACCCCCACGTGGTGTTGATGGACATCAACCTGCCGGGCATGAACGGAGTAGAATGTGTTCGTCGATTGAAGGTGCTTCTGCCCGAGACCCAATTTGTCATGCTCACGGTTTACGAGGACTCGGATCACATTTTTCAGGCCCTGCAGGCCGGGGCCGCGGGTTACCTGCTCAAGCGCACGCCCCGCGCGGAGTTGATGGCGGCCGTTCGAGATGTCCAAGCGGGCGGCTCGCCGATGACGACTAATATTGCCCGCAAAGTGGTGAGGGCATTCCATCAGGTCGCCCCGCCCGAGCCGGCGGTCGCAACCCTCTCCACGCGGGAAAGCGAAGTGCTCCAATTGCTCGCCCAAGGCTATCTCTACAAGGAAATCGCCGACACCCTGAATGTGGCGGTGCCGACCGTGAACACCTATATCCGCAGGATTTATGAGAAGCTGCACGTCCGCTCCCGCACCGAAGCCATTGCCCGCCTGAGCCACACTCCCATCAAGGGTGACCGCCCCATCGTCGCCCGCCGGGGTTAGCCTTTCAGGCCGCACTCGTAGAGGAACCAACTGGGTTTCAATTCCCCAAGCGGGCCTTTGAGTTTTTCGAGTTCCGCCGCCGGGCCATGAACTTCCAAACGCGCCAGAGTGGAAATCGAAAGCATCTTTTCCAGCAACACGCCCACACTGGTCAGATGCGTCAGCGCGCCATCGGCGTCCACGTATGCTTCCCGACAGAAAACTTCGTCACCATTGATGGTGAACTCGTAGTAGAGCGCTTTTTCTTCGGTCGATGTCTTTGAAACAAATTCACGGAGCAAAAGCTTGGCGGCGTCCAGCTTGCCCGGGTGAACTTTGAAATAGGGATGCAGACTGACAGAACATTCGATTGAATTCATGAAACAAACTTTGCCAAGCGGACGGGCCTCGTGAAAGCACTTTCGCTTGCCCTTTCACTCCATCGCTTGTCACCGATAACTTCTAGCGCTACCAACAGAGATTGATCCCAGGTACCGGCGGCAAGTGATACAAAGCGGATTTGCGCTCGCAGAGCACCCGACCTTAGCAGGCTGGCACGGAAATTAGCAGCCCCAAACCGTTGGAATCCCTGGTACCAGCGCTGGACCAAATTCGCAGGGGATGAAAGGGAATTTGTGTGCCGACCAGCAAAATTCTCAAGTCTAATTTGTGGTTTTTGAAAGTTTCGCTTTGCTTTACTCGTAAACTCCAGTACTTCATTAGCAACGTATGGGTTCACTGAAAAAGCGCCGCAAGGCAAAAATCAACAAACACAAACGCCGCAAGAAGCTGCGTCTCAATCGCCACAAGAAGCGCACTTGGCAGAAGTAGGCCTTCGCCCTGGACGATTCTCCCTTCCACCACGCCGGCAACCTGACTGAGGGTAGCCGTGCGTGGTTTAGTTGTACGTCATGAATCGCTGTCTTTATCCATTGTTCGCGGCGCTGACCGCAGCCGCTCTCGCGGCTGGCTGTCGTTCCTCGGGAGTGAGCGAGAGCAAGCCGACCGTTGCAGAACGGAAACCGACCGGGCGAGCAGCACTGGAGCGGCGCGCGACCGCACATGCCCATTACGCAGCGGCGGTAATTCATGAGTTGAACGACCAAACCGAGCCTGCGTTGAAGGAATACACTCTCGCGGTCAGGAACGATCCGACGGACGAAGATTTGCTCGTAGAAGTTTCCCAACGGCTGCTTCAAGCTCGCCAATTCAAGCAGGCTATTGAGCTGCTCGCCCCCATCGCCCGACGGCCCGAAGCTTCCGGTCGTCTATTTCTGCGGCTCGGAGTGGCCTACGCGCAACTGGGGGACACCCAAAAGGCCATCGAAGCGAATAGCGCTGCCATTGAACACACGCCGGGCCTGTTGCCCGCTTATCAAAACCTTTTTCTCAACTACCTGCAAACCAAGCAGCCAGAAGCCGCGCTCAAGACCCTGGATGAAGCCGCCGCCCAACCGCAGGCGGACGTGCAGTTTCTAATCAGTCTCGCCGAACTTTACACTACCTGTGGTGCTCAGTTTCCCAGTTTTCGCGAAGTCACCCGCCCACGGGCGCTCGCCATGTTGAATCGCGCAGCCTCCGCGCGCGAAATGCCTCCCGCCCTCCGGCTAAAAATCGCCGATGGATTGAATTTGTTTGGCGACAACGAAAAGGCCGCCGCTGCCTACCTCGAACTCGTCAATCAGCCGAACCTTACGCCGGCGATGAGGGAATTATTGCGCGCCAAACTCGCCGACATCTATCTACGTACACGCGATCCCCAGCGGGCGGCCACCCAGCTTGAAGCCATCGTGCGCGATAATCCCGCGAACCCGGCGGCGTATTATTTTCTCGGTCACATTGCCCTGGAACAAAAGAACTACACCAATGCGGTCGAGAATTTCCAGAAGATGATCTTGTTCAACCCTGAACTGGAGCAGGCGTACTACGATCTGGCCACCGCACAAATCGCCGTTAATCGCGGGGACGATGCCGTGGCCACGCTGACGCGAGCGCAGACAAAGTTCCCGACGGGTTTCGTCAGCGAGTATCTGCTCGGCTTGGCGCACCAAACGCGAAAGCAATACGCGGTGGCGGTAAATCACTTCACCAGCGCAGAACATATCGCGCAAGCGGGCGAGACCAACCGTTTGAGCCCCGGGTTTTATTTCCAACTTGGAGCCGCATTCGAGCGCAAAGGCGACCGGGTGGAGGCGGAAAAGTATTTTGAAAAATGTCTAACCCTCGCCCCGGACGATGCCGAGGCGCTGAACTATCTCGGCTACATGTGGGCGGAGAAAGGGGAGAAACTCGACCGGGCGCGCGCCATGATCGAGCGGGCGGTGAAAGCCGACCCCACCAACGCCGCGTTCCTCGACAGTCTGGGCTGGGTGTTGTTTCAACTCGGAAAGCCGCGCGAAGCGCTGGAACACCTACTTCAGGCGATTGCTCAGGACGATAAGCCGGACGCGACGGTGTTGGATCATCTGGGCGATGCCTACGCCGCACTCAACGAAATGGCCAAGGCGCGGGAAGCTTGGGCCAAGTCCCTGGCCATTGAGGCCAACGACACGGTAAGGAAAAAGCTTGAGGCAGCAACGGCGCCATGAATTACCGCTTCCAAAAGCACTACACTCGCGAAGAAGCCGAGGCTTTGCTGCCGCAAATCCGCCGATGGTTGCGACGACTCAACGACCTGAGATGCGACGGGGAGCGCTCCGAGAAACGCATCGCCTCAATGATGCAGCCGGGCCACGATGTCGGCGGCGACCTCGTCAACCGCTGGATTCGCACCCTCGCCGAGATGCAGGAATTGCTGGGTGAATTTCAGCGGCGGGATATTCAGATCAAGGATTTGGAGCGCGGTTTGTTGGATTTCCCGGCGCTGGTCGGCGGGAGGGAGGTATTCCTGTGTTGGGAACAGGACGAGGAAAAAGTGGAATTCTGGCACGACTTGGACACCGGTTTCAGCGGACGGGAGCGTTTGGATTGAAACGCGTGAAGATGCGGGCACAAAAAACTCCATCACCGTCAAGGCGATGGAGTTGGGAGTCAAACTATTGAATCACTTGGCGGCGTCCTCTGTCTTTTCCCCGGCTTTTTTCTTATGGCCCAGGCCCGCCTTCTCCATCTTTGCCTTGTCGTCGGCACTAATCTTGGATTTTTCGGCCTTGTCGAGTTTGCCGTCCTTGTTGGAGTCGTACTTCTCAAGCATCTCCTTCTGCAACGCCTTTTGATCAGCCGTCGGCGGCTTACCATGGTGTTTTTTCTTGGTCGAAGTGCCTTCTTCGGCCTGGGCGGCGATCGCCAAGGCGCAGGTGAAGCACAGGGTGGTAATTAGTTTCTTCATAGGATCATTGTATTTATTATATATTCGCAGTTCAAGCTGCACTTTGTATTGACGCGGACTCGAGATATCAGGTTACAGCCATAACCACAACCTGGACTTGAGATCCGATAATCCGTGCGAGAGAGAAGAATGCCGTTCCCTTCGGCCAAACCATTTCCGGTGTGGCATGGAACGCCCCGGATGCTACCAGACAAACATGGCCATCCGATCCGATCGCTACGGCAACACTTGCACGCGGAAGAAATTCATTGCCGTAGGATCAAAAACATTCGTGTGGGTGGCAGTCGGCCCATCCGCGGTCAGGTCCGGGGACACGGTGGTCCAATTGGTCATGGAGAGATTGGTCGTGAACTGCAGGCGATAGGCTTGACCGACCAGCGCCGTCCACGCCACGTTCACAATTTTATTCGATACCGTGATGCTGATGAGCAGCGGCCGGGGCACAACGCCGACCAGGAAAGATCTCCCGCTGGACAAGGGCGGCACGCCGTTGTCAGTCACACTCACCGAGATCTGGTTGGTGGTATTCGCGTCGGCATCCGTGGTCGGCCATACGAAAATACCGTCCGTAGCACCGATGCTCGCGGCGGTCGGAGCACCGTTGTCGAGAACGAAGGTGAACGTATTGGCCGGAATATCCGTATCGCTAACTACATTTGTTATCAACACCCGGCTACCCGCGTGAATTATGCGATCCGCCACGACGGCTAGCACGGGCGCGGTGTTGGACGTGACCGGCTGGGTAATGAAGTTGGTGATGTTGCCCGAACCCGTCGAGTCGGTTGCGACGGTCAGGGTTGCAGCGCTGATGTTATTAAGGGAAACGGAATCCGAAGTAACACTCGTGACACGGGCAACGTTCGTAAAAACGCCCGCGATTGGGGTGAGTGCTTGAAGCGTTACGCTCGCAGTCGCGGCGGAATCGAGGCGACCCACCGCCCAGGCTACTTCGGCGCCGGTGTTCGGGCAATTGCCCTGCGACACGCCAGCGGAAATCAGTGTGAACGCGACAGGCA
>JANOHH010000955.1:0-1567 GCA_031406395.1 Verrucomicrobiota bacterium
AAATACCCGGCGCCGCCGCCGGCAATTGATTGTTTAGGAATGGCCCGACCGCCGGGCGCTGGGTCAAACCGTTTGCGAGCACGGTAAAATTGGTTTGTGAATTGGCAGCGATGACGTTGGGCGTGAAAGCCAGATCGCGAACGCCATTCACGGTCAACGTGTAATTGCTCCCCAATGTCAACGGCGCGGTCGCCAGCGTCACGGTTTGCGCATCCGTCACATAGATCGCGGAAATGATCCCGCCGGGAGTGATCGAATAATTGGCAAGGTAGGTTACAGATGAACCTTCGACCGCTTCGGAGTAGCGCACCAGAACATTGGTCAGCGTTGAACTGACCGCGGAGACGAGCGCTGGCGGCACGGTGTCCGCCAGCACGGTGACGATGGCGGGAGCGCTGTTGGTCGCGCCGTAATCGTAGGTGACGACGACGCGATAGCTGCCGGAGTCGTTGGTGCTCGTGGCCGAGAACTCCAGCGCAGCATTGGTGGCGCCGAGGAGGTTGGTGGCGGATCTTTGCCACTGATACCGCAAGGGCGGCGTGCCCACGGCGGCGACGGTCAAACCAACCTGATTCCCCAGAAACACGTTGGTGCTTTGCGGTTGGGCCGTGAGGCTGGGAGCGGTGGCGACGGCCGCGAAATAATGCGCCTGAATCTGGTGCGCCGTGAGCGCCTTGTCGAAGACCGCCACTTCGTCCAGCCGGCCATTGAAGAAATTGCCGGCGGCGTCGAAGATGCCGCCGCCGCCAATGTTAAAGTTGTAACCGCTGCTGCCGTAGCCCGCGGGAGCGGGGAGATTGGCGGTGGCCCCGACCTGGCCATCGGCGTAGAGGGTCACGTTGGTGCCGTCCCCCACCACGGCGAGATGGTGCCATTCATTGTTCGGGAAAGGATTGGCGACATTCAGCGCATTCCCGGCGGTGTCAATCCAGCAATGCAGGTTTTGGTCACTGCTATAACCAAATTCGACCAAATCATTTTGCCCAAACAAGCCGGTCCGGTTGGGCTGCGTTCCTCCGCGCCACAGCCAGCCTTCGAGGGTAAAAGTGTTCCGCGCGTTGAGCAATGGAAGCGCCGTGCCAACGTAGCCACTAGTCCCGTTGAGACTCGCGGCCACGTTGTTGGAATCGAAGCCGACGAATTGTGGCGGGCGCGGTCCCGCGTTGCCGAACGTAACGCCGCCCAGATAAGTACCGTTCGCGGCCACGCCGAGGCTGCCGACATTCGTGGCAACGCCGGCCGGCATCAGGCTCGGTTCGTCCAACCGCCAATAGGCGATTGGGGCATCAGCGAGAACCGCCGCCGGATACGTGGCGGCGCTGGCGCTGAACGCACCCGCTCCGATCAACAGCGGTAGCCACACCACCAGGAGTTTTCGCCTCGCGCCTCCGGCTTTTTCAAACTTCATTTCTTCTGATGCCACAAAGTGCTGTTTGACGCCACCGACAAATGTGTGGCCAGGCTGCGTAAGTTCGACCGCCCGGCTTCAATTCCTTCAGTTCCCGACCAAACAAAACCAAGGATGACACCCTCGCAGAGGATTGTCAGATGTCCAGACCAGGCGTCC
>JANOHH010000983.1:0-3792 GCA_031406395.1 Verrucomicrobiota bacterium
TTGCAAAACCGTGACAACTGTGGCTTGCGGTCGGCGTAGGTTGACCGGTAATGAAGCACATGCTTTTCAATCGTCGGCTGCGCTGAAGCCATGAGTCCGGGATTTCTCATTCCGTTTGCGTTGCTGGTGTTCGTGACGGTGGTCGTGGCACTTTTGCTGCGCCGCCAAGGCTACACCACGAATTGGCATAAGCGTTACAAGCTCGCAAAATTCACACTCGGTTACTTTGCGATTTCCTGGGTGGTGATGTGCATCCTCGATTTGACCAACGACCGCCCATTCTGGCCCCATGAAGCCATCGGTCTGTTTTGCTGGACAGTTGCTCTGGGCGGCATGTTTTTTTCATGGCGACAAGCCAAACGCAAGGCTGCTGAAACCCCATTGCCGCCTTCGGCGCGGGCAAAACCCCATAAGCCAACTTTTTTCTGGCAGGCATTTTTTATTCTGCTTCCAGTCGCAATCATGACTGCGATCGGATTTGTGGCCCTGATGCGCGACCGCGTTGCGGTGGAAAACGAAGCAAGGCAACACGCGGAGGAACTCATCCAACAGCTTCAAGCCAATTTCGGTCGGCGGGTGGCTTCGGAACTATCAACGGTCGGCATGTTTTCGTATCAGTGGATTCAGCACCAAAGCATATCGGTTGGCGGCTGGCCGGGAAGCCGGGAACGGCTGGCATGGGAAGCGGTCAGCACTAATTACCCCTCGCGTCTGGCGGACTGGCAGCGGAGATTTCCAAACGCAGAGCCCGAAACCGTGCTTCCCAACAGCATCATGTTCGATGCGGCAGGCAAAATGGATATTGCGCTGGTTGGCAAATCCCCGCCCGAACCTCCCGACTGGTTCAAGAATCTCACGCGCGAGCAGCACACTGCGTGGTTGGTCTTGAACACGACTGCGACCGAAGGCGAGCTTTCCTCCGCCTCCAATCGCGCCAGCACTTTTCTCACAACCAATCCGTCCGAGGACGCGCAGGCGAATGCGCGATTCATTCTCCTGCGGGACGAAACCCGAAATCTTGACGCCGAGAAAGCGATCGCCAAGTTGCAAGGGTTTGCGTGGCCAGATCGACGGGTTTTGTCCGAGAGTGGTGTGCCACTTAGCTCCTTGGTCTTCGCCGAGATGCTTAACCGCGCCAAAGATTCCGGCCCGAACGCGGAATTATGGCGCGAATTGAGCGATCAGGTTCACTCCTTTCCAACCTATCTGACCCCGCTTTTGCTGGATCAGGTGCGAGCGCTCGTGACCACCAATAGGGTTTTGCGTGATGGCGTCGCCGCGTGGCAAACACTCTGGCGGGGCGGCGAACGGGCGCGGGGCATCGCCGAAGCGATTCATCAGAGCGGCCAACTTCGCGGGATCACTACCACCAACCTGTGGGTTGCCTACGATGACACCAGTTGGTTTTGCATCCTGCAACCCAGCACTGAAATCCTCATGTCCAGCAACCCAGTCGAACCACTCACAAACGCTGGTACGCGAGTGGAGTTTTTCGCCCAGCATTTGATGGAGGATGCTTTTGCAGCTGCGTTACGGGATTCAAAGCCACGCAAGCAGGAATACTTCGGCTACACCTTGGAGTTGGAAGGCAAACGGCTCGCACTGCCAGCGCTTCACGGGGCGACAACCACATCACCGCCACCATCAGACTTGCTTGCATCAGGTGAATTCCGCATGTGGCAACCTGGCGTAATGGCTCTCAACGATCCCCAACCGGGAGAACGACCAGAGTTCGGCCAGGAGTTCGAGACCTTACCCAGCCATCCCAAATTTATCCTCCGCATTCACCTGACCGACCGCGCCCGACTTTTTGCTGCCTATCGCCAACGCCTGTTGTTGTTCGGAGGATTGATTCTCTTCTCGGCGGCGGCTGCGCTGGTGGGAGTGATAATGGGCTGGCGCGCTTTTGGCCGCGAACAACAGCTTAACGAAATGAAATCCAACTTCGTCTCCAGCGTGTCGCATGAACTGCGGGCGCCCATCGCGTCGGTGCGTTTGCTGGCCGAGAGCCTGGAGCGCGGGAAGATTTCCGAGCCGGCCAAGCAGAACGAATATTTCCGGTTCATCGGCCAGGAATGCCGGCGGCTCTCGGCGCTGATCGAGAACGTGCTGGATTTCTCACGCATCGAACAGGGCCGCAAGCAATACGAGTTCGAACCGACGGACATCGGCGCGCTCGTCGAGCAAACCGTCAAGTTGATGGCTCCCTATGCGGCGGAGCGCGGCGTGAGGCTTGAACTGAACCCGAGTTGTCAAAGGAATGATGGTCAGGGGAATAAAGGCTTGGGCGGGAAGGTTTCCGTTCCCCATTCCCCTGACAGCCATTCCCCTGACGATGCTGGCAGTCTCGAATTGAACGTGGATGGACGTGCCCTCCAGCAGGCGTTGGTGAACTTGATTGATAATGCCATCAAACATTCGCCGAAGGACGCGACCGTGACGGTGCGGCTCGAGGGCGGACTGCGTAGGACAGGCGTCGCGCCTGTCTCCAACTTGAAACCCAGTCCGTCTTCCGTAACCGAACTGGCCGGAGAGCAACAATTGGAGACAGCCGCGACAGCTGTCCTACTTTCCGTCACCGACCGCGGTCCCGGCATTCCAGCGTCGGAACAGGAGAAGATTTTTGAACGGTTCTATCGGCTCGGGTCAGAGTTGCGGCGAGAGACGCCGGGCGTGGGCATTGGTTTAAGCATTGTGAAACACGTGGTCGAAGCCCACGGTGGACGGGTGCGCGTGCAAAGCGAAGTTGGCCAAGGCAGTCGGTTTGCCATTCAATTGCCGGTAAAAAATTATTTGACCACGGATAGACACCGATGAACACGGATACAGAAATCAAACCATCGGATTGGGCGAATCAATGCCGCCGCGTTCCGTGCATGCGCATTCGACATCAAAAGGGAAGCGGCCATCCACACATTGAAGCGGGCACAAGGCCGCACCTCTTTCCATCCGTGTCTATCCTTGTTCATCTGTGGTCAAGAATCCCATGGAACGCATCCTGATCATCGAAGACGAAACACCGATGCGCACGGCGCTGGCCGATGTGCTCGACGGCGAAGGCTACCGCCCGCTCACCGCCGCCGATGGCGAGATCGGCCTGCGCAAGGCCGTGACCGAAAAGCCTGACCTCATCCTGCTCGACGTGATGATGCCCAAGCTCGACGGCTTTGCCGTGTGCGCCGAGTTGCGGCGGCTGGGCCATACCGTCCCCGTGCTCATGCTCACGGCGAAAGGCCAGATCGAAGATCGCGTGACCGGCCTGGACGCGGGCGCGGATGATTATCTCGTGAAACCGTTCAGCACGGAAGAACTGCTGGCACGCGTCCGGGCGTTGCTGCGGCGTTCCCAACGGAAAACCAAGTCGCCCACGCGACTAAAGTTCGGGGAAGTGGAGATTGACCTGGCCCGGCAAACGGCCCAACGCGGCCGGAAGCCAATTCATCTCACGGCCAAGGAGTTCGCCATGTTGCGGCTGCTGGCCGAAGCGGCGGGCGAGCCGGTGTCGCGCGAGCGGTTTCTTGATGTCGTCTGGGGTTACGCCGCCTTCCCGACCACGCGGACGGTGGACACCCACATCGCCAGCCTGCGCAGCAAGCTGGAGAAAAACCCCGACGCCCCGCGCTGGCTCAAGACCGTGCACGGGGTGGGCTACAAACTGGAATCATGAACCGCGAAATACACCAAACACACGAAATCCAAAAAGTAGGAGACGAGGTGACGAGTCTCTATTCAATTGGAGAACGCGGTGTGAGTCGCCCGAAAAAGTTAGAGACTCCTCACGTCGTCTCCTAC
>JANOHH010001003.1:0-4557 GCA_031406395.1 Verrucomicrobiota bacterium
CCTCATGCGTTCTCACCAACGTTACCAACCCGCGTTCCCAGGTCAACCGGCATTCCCTCTACGAAACCACCACGCTCAAACGCGGCTGCACCGTCGGAGCCAACGCGACGATTGTCTGCGGCGTGACCGTGGGTCGTTACGCATTCATCGGGGCCGGGTCGGTCGTCACCCGGGATGTTCCTGACTATGGGCTGGTGGTTGGAAATCCCGCCCGCCGAATTGGTTGGATGAGTCGGCACGGACACAAGCTCCATGCCACGGAAGCAGACGGTATCATGTGTTGCCCGGAGGCCGGTTATCGGTATCAGGAAGTCGAAAAGGGAGTCCTGCGCTGTCTGGATTTGGATGAAAACGCACAACTGCCTTCCGAACTGAGCCGGGGTACGAAATCCTACGGTGAGTTGAAAAATAACAGGGTGAATCGATGAAGGTTCCTTTGCTCAATCTCAAGGCGCAATACCAGACCATCAAGGCGGAGATCGACGCCGCGGTGGCCGAGGTCATGGAGTCGCAGCACTTCATCCTCGGGCCCAAGGTTACCGACTGCGAGGAGGCGATTGCCGGATATTCCGGCTGCACGCACGGCGTCGGTGTTTCGTCCGGCAGCGACGCTTTGTTGATCTGCCTCATGGCTGAAGGGATCGGCCCGGGCGACGAAGTGATCACCACGCCGTACACTTTTTTCGCCACGGTCGGCGCCATCGCACGACTTGGCGCGAAGCCGGTGTTCGTGGACATTGACCCCTCGACATACAACATCAACGCGGCGCAGATTGAAGCGCAGGTCACGCCTCGCACGCGAGCGATCATTCCCGTGCATCTGTACGGCCAGATGGCTGACATGGGCGGCGTGATGGCGGTGGCCAACAAACACAAGTTGGTGGTCATCGAGGACGGAGCTCAAGCCATTGGCGCCGAGGACCGGGGCCGCCGCGCCGGTTCAATTGGGCACTACGGCTGCCTCTCATTTTTCCCTTCCAAGAATCTTGGCGCGGCCGGCGATGGCGGCATGGTGGTCACCAATGACGCCCAGCGAGCGGAAAAACTCGCGCTCCTGCGCGCTCACGGATCCAAGCCGAAATATTACCACAAGGTAATCGGTGGAAATTTCCGCCTCGATTCGCTGCAGGCGGCGATTGTCTCGGTCAAGCTCCGGCATCTCGATAAGTGGACCGCCGCGCGGCAACAGAACGCTGCTCGCTACGACCAGCTGTTGGCCGAATCTGGGCTCCGGGTGGCTGACAGTTCCCAGTTCGCGAAGCGTGGTTACAACGGTGTGGATCTCTATCTGCCGCACGTTGCGTCCAACCGCCACATCTTCAACCAATATATTATCCGCACGGCACAACGCGATCAGTTGAAGAGCGCCTTGGAGAAGCAGGGGGTGGCTACGGAGATCTATTATCCGGTGCCGATGCACATCCAGGAATGCTTTGCCTATCTGGGACAGGCCAACGGCACGATGCCGCAGAGCGAAAGCGCGGCGAAGGAGACGGTCGCGCTTCCCATTTACCCGGAACTAGACGACACTCAGGCCCGCTATGTCGTGCAGTGCGTTCGTGAATTCTTTACTGCCTCCGCACCAGTATGAGCGGTGGGCCGGTTCTGAGCCAACGACCTGACCGATGGCGCTGATCATCCGAATCGATGTCGATCGACCCTACGGACGCCGCCCTTGGCTTCGTCACCTGTTGAGCCGGTGCGCCTCTGATCTCTACTTTCCCAGGGTGCCGGCATTTGGCTTTTTGGAGGAACTCAAGGGAATGCTCCAGATTTTAGGCCGGCATCAGGCATGTGCTCATGTGTTTTTTCGACAGTGCACCCTGCCGTCCCAGGAGCTGGTGGACTTGTTGGACCAGGGTGGTCACCAGCTCGGACTTCACCTTGAGAACTCACGATCCTTCGCTACCTTCCGAAGGGAGCAGGAGCAACTCGCCCGGCGAGTTGGCCGCAACATCTTTTCATTTTCGAAACACGGCTCGGGAGGGGCCCGATACGGTCGTCACCACCACGCTCCGTATGAGCCGGAAAAATACGTGGAGTGGGGCGAACGGGCGGGGATGAAGTTTTTCCTGGGCAACCTGGAGGATCCTTCCACGCAATCCGTGACCGGCCCGGGAGGCCTTTTCTGGTATCCCTCCGCATTTTGGTTGGAGCCGCACTGGCGGGACACGAGTCGGTTTCCGGTATCGTGGTTGCTCCAGCACGCGGTTTTGCGCGACATCGTTCTTCTGGTGCATCCGGAAAACGTGTTGGGCGATCCTAACCTCGTGGAGGAGTTTGAGCGGATTATCAGCCTCCTGCCGTGCAAGATCCTGTCGTGAAAGCCAAAATGAATTCCCACGGCACGATCTTGATGGTCGCATACACGCATTATGCTTCGGACCCGCGGGTGATCCGGGAAGCCGAAGCCGCGTTGGGCGCCGGGTTTGAAGTTGATTTCCTCGCCCTCCGGCGGGCCGGGGATCCGGCCATCGAGCATGTCCGGGGCGTGCGCGTGATTCATTTGTCCCAGTACCGCTACCGTGGGGGAGGTTATGGGCGGTACTTGCTCACTTACCTGGAGTTCTTTGTCCGGTGTTTCTGGCGAACGAGCATTCTGTTCTGGCAACGGCGCTACCGGGTCATCCATGTCAACAACATGCCTGATTTCCTGGTCTTCTGCACCCTGCTCCCCAAGTTGTTCGGCGCAAAGGTGGTCCTCGATATCCACGATCCCATGCCGAACACCTTCGCCTCCAAGTTCCGCACCGGGGAGAAGGGATTCTTTTTCAAGCTGTTGCTCTGGCAGGAATTGCTGAGCGCCTGGTATTCCGATCGGGTCCTGACCGTCCACGAACCGGTCAAGCGCGGCGTGCTCGTCCCGCACGGTTTGGCAGCCGATGCGATTCATGTGATCGCGAATTTTGCCGACGGGGATTTATTTGCTCTCCGGCCGGCAGCTCCGGTTGAGGGAAAAATACGTTTCGTTTTTCACGGGACCATCCTCGAACGGTCCGGGCTTCGCATTCTGGTGCATGCCTTGTCTCGAGTGACGCAGAAGGACCGTATTTCCGTCAGGATCATCGGGGATGGTGACTTCAGTGGCGAACTAAAGCGAATCATTGTCCAGCACCATCTGGACGATGTCGTTGAGTTTGACCATCACAGCTACCCAGTTCACGAACTTCCGCGTCGGCTTGCCGAATGCCACGTTGGCCTGGTTCCGTTGGAAATTTCTTCGATTACCAATCACGCCTTGCCACTAAAACTGTTGGAGTACATTTCGCTGGGCCTGCCGGTCATCACCGTCCGGAGTGCCGCCATCACGCATTACTTTGGCGAAGAAGACTGCCTCTTCTACCAGTGGGATGATCCGGAAGCCCTGCGCAACATTTTTGAGAAAATCATTGCGGATCCGGGCGTGGTTTCGCGCTATCGGCAGCGGGTTTTGGAAATTCGTGACCGGTTCCTGTGGCAGACGGAGCGGGAGAAATACGTGGCTCTGCTGCAGGATCTGGCCGGCGTGTGCGTCCCGGTTTCGTCAGGCACAGACAAGGTAGCGAGCACTCTCACGTAAGCTCACGATGGAGCAGATTGAACAGAGCATTGACAAGGTTACACGGTGGGTGGAGGATCACGACTACCAAGCCTATGATCCGGGGGACGGCAACCTGTCATTTCTCCGCGGGTTGACTTTTGAGAACTTGTTCCTTCAGCGGATCCTCACAGCGGCGGTGTTGCGCACGCCGTTCAATATCCGTCCGTTGTTGGGGATTCGTCCGCACCGCTCCACGAAGGGTACGGGTTATATGGCGTGGGGCTATTTGAAAATGTATGCCCTGACCGGTGACGAAAGTTATCGCCGTCGTGCGGTCGCCTGCCTGGATTGGCTGGTGGAGAACAGGTCGCCGGGTTTCCCGCACCACTGCTGGGGAAACCACTTTGATTTCTGCACGCGCGGTGGCAAATCGAAAGCCTTTTCGCCCATCATGCCGTGGACCGCACTCATCGGTCAGGCGTTTCTGGAGGCGTATCAAAAGCTCGGTGATCGCCGATATCTGGATGTGGCTGCCAGCGTGGGCGAATGGATCCTGGCGGTGCCGCGAGAGAAGACATCCACCGGCACATTCTTGAGCTATGTGCCCAACCGCCAAAGCTCGATCCACAACGCCAATATGCTCGGAGCTGCCGTGCTCGCGCAGGTGGGCTCACTGACCAACAATAAGGGGGCGCTAATCGTCGCGCGGGAGGCGATGGAATACAGTTGCTCACGGCAGAGCCCCGACGGCTCGTGGGCCTATGGCGCGGCCGTCAATTATGGTTGGAATGACAACTTCCACACCGGTTACAACCTGGATGCCTTGAAGCGATACCAGCAGAGTACCGGGGACCAGACTTTCAATGCCCAACTACGGCGGGGCTTCGAGTTCTTCAAGCAGCATTTTTTCGAACCCGATGGATGTCCCAGGTACTATCATGACCGGACCTACCCGATTGACAGCCAATGCGCGGGTCAGGCCATTGATACGCTGGCGTTCTTCGCCGACGACGATGACGAGGCGTTGCCGTTGGCGC
>JANOHH010001021.1:0-2975 GCA_031406395.1 Verrucomicrobiota bacterium
GCCCGCTCTATCCGCGCCTGACCACGAAGTCCGCGCGCCACGAGGAAGTGGACGTGAAAGCGGTCGCGTTCAAGTCGTTCAAAGTCGCCTACGATCGTGAAACCGGCTACGTCGGCTACAAGGTCAACGGCGACGAGTTCAAACTCGAATGCACGAAGTTCGATAAGGTGTTGCTCGTGTTCAAGGACGGCACCTACAAGGTCAGCGAACTGCCGGAAAAGCTATTCGTCGGGCCCGAGTTGTTTTACTGCGGCCTGCCGGATCGCGAGACGGTGTTCACGTGCGCCTACACCGACCGCAAGGCGAGCTACCTCAAGCGCTTCACGTTCGGCGGCACGATCCTGAACAAGGCGTACCTCTGCATCCCGGACAAGTCGCGCATCCTGTATTTTGCGCCTGACACGCCGAAGGTGCTCTACGTCCGCTATAAACCCGCGCCGCACCAGAAGATCAATCAGCAGACCTGCGATCCGTCGAAGATTGAGATCAAGAGTCCAAAGACGCGCGGTCGCCAGATTTCGATCAAGGACATTTCGTCCGTCACCGCCGACCCAACTCGCGGTTGGGATGAGAAGGCGGCCACGACGGAGATTGTGTTCGTGTAGGCGCGCGGAAGGGCTACGTAGCAAATCAGAGTGCGGATGACACCGTGACCGTCTGCCTTGCCTGACTCCAGCGGGAGTCGGTCAGAACATCAGCCCTTGAGCGGGAAAACCGCACACTGTGCCTCAGGACGCGTGGGCTTGTTCCTGGGAATGCAGGGCCAGTTCATAGCATTGCAGAGCTTCTTCGTAGCGTTCCAAGCGGTTGAACAAACCACCCTTTTGCAGATACGCGATGGTCAGCCCGCCATTGGCGGCGATGGCTTGATCGTAACAGCGAAGGGCTTCCTCCACCTGCCGTAACTGTTCGAGGGCAATCCCTTTCTTGACCAGCGCTTCTCCATGGTTTGGGTCCATCTGGAGCACGACCTCGAAGCAGGCGAGGGCTTCACTGGGCTTGTCCAAGTTCAGCAAGGATTGCCCTTTGGCCAGCAAAAGTGTTTTGTGTTCGCCCTCGTCCTCCTGCTGGTGGTCCTCCGCATGCAGCCCATTGCCATTGGGGGCGGCATCGCCGACCGCTCTGCTACCTGGAGGCGGATGCGTGGTGTGTTCCAGTTCCAGAATCCGTTTTTCCAAACTGGTCAAGGCGCCGAACAGGCGCGTGTTGGACTGGGCTATCGCCCCGCCTCCGAGCAATTGTGCGTCGGGCATTGCCGGCGGCATCGCGGTCCGCCCCGCGGTCGCCACCATTGCGGAAAACTCCGCGAGCCGGTTCACCGCGCGCCATTGCAGATACGCGGTCAATAGCAAGACCAAGAACCCCACCGACGCAATGGTGCCGGCCACGATGAGCAACAGCCGGTTCGTGCTTTGCATCCGCTGCTCCAGGGATTCGAGCTCCCCGTTGCGCTTGGCGGTCAGCGCCTGTTCAATGGCCTGAAATCGCGCAGCCACCACCTCCGCATTGCGGGCGGCGAGGGCCTCCGTTTCCTGCCGATTGCGCTCCAGCGCGAGTTGCGTGGCGTGTAATTGCTCCTGCAGTTGCAGATAGGCGCGAAGGGTGTCGTTTGAACTGAAGCCGGTTTCGGGTGGGATCTCGTCGGCGTTCAATCTTCCGCCAGCCAGCGCAAAAATCAGGCACAACAGACCCACCCCCAGCCGGGGCCAAACGGTCTTGAATTTCTCAGAGGTGTTCATACGACTTGGACTGAGACTGAGCCGTCCGCGTTTCCTTGTCAATCTTTCGGGTGATTGAAAAAACGGCTTTCTTGACTCACTCCGGACGCCCTCTATCATAATCTCTGCTTCGGGAATTCCGCGATTGAAAGGGCACTAAGCATACTTTGATTGGCTGAGTTCTCCGAGAAACCCAATTATGACAAAAATTCAAAATATTCAGGCGCGCGAGATTCTTGATTCGCGTGGCAATCCAACCGTGGAAGTGGACGTGACGCTGGCCAGCGGCACCGTGGGCCGCGCCGCCGTGCCTTCGGGCGCGAGTACGGGTGAACACGAAGCCATTGAGCTGCGGGACGGCGACAAGAAACGCTATCTCGGCAAAGGCGTCCGCAAAGCCGTGGGGAATGTGAACACCAAAATCCTCCCTGCGCTTCGCGGCGTGGATGCGCTGGATCAGCTCACGGTGGACGCCACGATGCTCCAGCTTGATGGTACGGAAACCAAGTCGAAGCTTGGTGCGAACGCTATCCTCGCCGTGTCGCTGGCGAACGCCAAGGCCGCCGCTGCCTGCCTCGATCTGCCGCTTTTCAAGTACCTCGGCGGACCGAATGCCAAAGTGCTCCCTGTGCCGATGGCCAATGTTATCAACGGCGGCGCGCATTCCGATGCGCCGATTGATTTCCAGGAATTCATGATCATGCCGCTCGGCCTGCCGACCTTCAGCGAAGGCTTGCGCGCGATTACGGAGGTGTTTCATTCCCTCAAGTCCGTGCTTAAGAAGCGCGGGCTCAGCACCGCCGTCGGCGACGAAGGCGGCTTTGCCCCCAAGCTCGAGAGCGTGGAGGACGCGATGGACTCCATGTCCCTTGCCGTGAGCCAGGCTGGCTACAAGCTCGGCAAGCAGATCTTTTTCGCGCTCGATGTCGCCGCTTCCGAGTTTTACAACCACGACGGCAACTACACGTTCAAGAAATCCACCGGCAAGACTGTCAGCGGGGTTCAACTGGTGGACTTCTACGCCAAACTCGTCGCGAAGTACCCCATCGTCAGCATCGAAGACGGTTGTGCCGAAGGCGATTGGAAACATTGGAAACTGCTCACCGACAAGATCGGGGACAAGGTGCAGCTGGTTGGCGACGATCTATTCGTCACGAATGTGAAGTTCCTGCAAAAGGGCATTGATACGGGCACGGCCAATTCGATCCTGGTAAAGGTGAACCAGATTGGTTCGCTGACGGAAACGCTCGACGCCGT
>JANOHH010001043.1:0-4218 GCA_031406395.1 Verrucomicrobiota bacterium
CGCCGACGTGAGGAGGCGGTTTTCTAACAACGCGCGCTCCATCCGCCTCCTCACGTCGGCGGCTACGAAGGCTGTGGAACGTTCAGGTTAATAATAGGATCTGCATGAAAACCTTGCGGCAACCATTGCCCAACGCGCATCTTTGGCGCCGAGCCGAGCGATGCTCGAAACCATTATGACGTCACGAACTCATTCAACTCTCCTCCAGGTTTTAATCAGTCTGATCCTGGCCGCGCAGTGTATTGCGGCGAGTCCGGATTCCTATTCCGTCACCGACTTCGGCGCGCGAGGCGACGGCAAGACCGACGATACGGCCGCGTTTCAAAAGGCTTTGGATACGGCGGGCAAAGCGGGTGGCGGGGTGGTTTACGCGCCACGTGGGAACTATTTCTTCGCCGGGCATTTAAATATTCCATCCACCGTGACGTTGAAGGGCGTTTGGGAATCCGTGCCGGCGCACAACGGCATCCGCGACGCGGGTCTCCCAAAACCGACGGACGACGGCACGACCTTTCTCGTCACGGAAAGCGCGGGCAAGGAGGACGGCCCGCCGTTCATAACACTGAATCACAACAGCACGCTCGAGGGCGTAGTCATCTACTATCCTGATCAGAATCCGGCTGAGGAGCCGAAGCCGTATCCCTATGCCATCGCGATGCGCGGCAAGAATCCGGCGGTGCTCGCGGTGGAGTTGCTCAATCCGTACAACGGCATTGATGCCTCCCAGAATGAGCGGCATTTGATCCGCGACGTGCAAGGCCAGCCGCTGCGGCGCGGGATCTTTGTGGATTTCATTTATGACATTGGGCGCATCGAGAACGTCCATTTCAATCCGTGGTGGAGCATGAAGCCGAAGCTGTTCGCGTGGCAGCAGAAGAACGGCGAAGCGTTCATCTTCGGGAAAAGCGACTGGCAATACGTCTTCAACACCTTCTGCTTTGGCTACAACGTCGGCTACAAGTTCATCAAGACCAAGTCCGGCGATTGCAATGGCAATTTCCTCGGCATCGGTGCCGATGATTGCTTCACCGCGCTGGAAGTGGATCAATGCTCCCCCATCGGTTTGCTGATCTCGAATGGCGAGTTCGTTTCGTTCCACGGCCCGGACCCGACAATGGTACGCGTGGGCACCAACAACATCGGCAGCGTTCGCTTTGTGAATTCGGCGTTCTGGGGCCCGTGCAATCAGATCGCGAAGATCGCCGGCAAGGGAACCGTGGGTTTCAGCGATTGCACCTTTGTGCATTGGGATAGCAAGAAGGAAGGCCGCCACGCGATTCAGGCCGAGGGCGGAAATCTGATCGTGCGCGGCTGTGAGTTTCAGGAGAACAAACCGCAGGTGGAAATCGGCCCAGCGGTTCGCAAGGCCGTGATCACGGAGAATCTCATCAAGGGCAAGCTGCGCGTGGTGAACAACAGCAGCGGCGTGGTAATCGTGAAGGATAACGCGAGCGATGATGCCAAACCTTAAATCGTCAAAGAGGGACAATGGTTAAACGCTCGCCCTCACCCCAGCCCTCTCCCCCGAGGAGAGGGGGAATCTTTCGCCAGCTTTCGGAGTGTCGAGCGGCGGAGATTGTGGGATGTGTGCTGGAAAACAAAACCGCTTCCATCGCTATTCCCTCTCCCATTGAATGGGAGAGGGTCAGGGTGAGGGCGGGTGGAAAAATCGGTCTGAAAACCAATAAAACATTGAGAGATTTATTATGACAATCAAAACTCAACTTCTGATTCCTGGAGTGATTGTGGCCGCGTGCTTAATCTGCGGCTGCGTCAAGCGGTTGGATCAGGCCGGAACAGCGCCGCTGTCGCCAAAGCCCGGTCCCGGAGTTTTCTTCGTGGCCACGAATGGCAATGACGCGTGGTCCGGTCAACTCACCGCCGCCAACCGCCCGGCGACCGACGGGCCGTTTGCATCGTTGCCGCGCGCTTTGGCAGCGGCGCGGGAATTCAGGGCGGGGCAGGGGAGCCAGACGGACGCGGCGATCATCTGGGTTCACGGCGGAACGTATTTTCTGACGGCCCCGCTCACGCTCAAGCCCGAGGACTCGAACTTGAAGCTGGTGGCCTATCCGAAAGAGGGACCGGTCATTAGCGGCGGCCGGCAACTCATGAGTTGGAAGGAAGTGACGGTTGCGGGGAAGAAACTGTGGGCGACCGAAATTCCCGAAGTGCGCGAAGGCAAATGGTTTTTCCGCGAGCTGTGGGTCAACGGGGAACGACGCGTCCGCGCGCGGCATCCGAACCAAGGCTATTTGGTCATCGAGGACCTCCCGGACAAGGTGGCGGAATGGACGAAGGGTCACACCCGCTTCCAGTTTCGCGGCAGCGATTTGAAAGCGTGGCCGTCGGTGACCAACGCCGAGGTGGTTGCTATGACGCGCTGGGTGGAATCGCGGCTCCCGGTGACAAGCGTGGATGAGGCGGGCCATCTGGTGAACTTCGGCAAGCGTTCCGTGTTCGAGTTGCAGAAGGGCGATCTTTACTACGTCGAACACGCGTTCGAATTGTTGGACACGCCGGGCGAATGGTATCTCGCGGCGCAGAGCGGCACATTGTTCTATGTGCCGCTGCCGGGCGAACGGCCGGACCGCATCGAGGCCATTGCGCCGGTGTTGACCCAGGTGGTCCGGCTCGAAGGCAAGCCGGAAGCGGGTCAGTTCGTGGAGCACGTCGATTTCCGCGGACTGACGTTTGCCCATGCGGAGTTTAATCTCGCGGCGGTAGGCGACAAGAACGCCGGGCCCGGTTGGCCGGCGCCGACCAGCGAGGTGGGCGGGTTCAGCCAGGCGGCAATCGGCGTGGTCGCGGCGGTCTGGGGCGAGGGCGTGCGCGCTTGTGCTTTTGACGATTGCCGGTTCGTGCATCTTGGCACTTATGGTCTGGAACTGGCGCGCGGGTGTCAGTCGAACCGGATTTCCCGGTGTGAATTGGCCGATCTCGGCGCGGGCGGAATCAAGATCGGCGAAACGGCGATTCGCACCAACGCCGTCGAGCAAACCCAGGGCAACGAAATCTCCGATTGCCATATCCACGATGGGGGGAAGCTTTACCAAAGCGCCATCGGGGTCTGGATTGGCCAGTCGCCGAACAACCGCATCGCGCATAACTCGATTCACGATTTTTACTACACAGGCATTTCCATCGGCTGGACGTGGGGCTACGGCCCGGCGCTCGCCTCGAACAACATTGTCGAATTTAATCACGTCCATCACATCGGCGTGATGTCGGACGGCGACGGCCCCGTGCTGAGCGACATGGCGGGCATCTACACCCTGGGTAAACAGCCGGGCACGCGCATTCGCAACAACCTCTGGCACGACATGGCCGCCACGAAATATGGGGGCTGGGGAATTTATTTTGACGAAGGCAGCTCGGGGATTGTCGCGGAGAGCAACGTGGTGTATCGCACGACGCACGGCGGATTTCATCAGCACTATGGCGAGACGAATATCGTGCGGAACAACATCTTCGCCTTCGCGCGGGATCAGCAGCTTCAGCGCTCGCGGGATGAGGATCATGTGAGCTTCAGCTTCAGCAACAACATCGTGCTGTTCGACAAGGGGGTGTTGCTCGGCAGCACCTGGAAGAATGACAAGTTCATCCTGGACGGGAATTTGTATTGGGACGTGCGACCGGGGGCGAAAGCGGATGAAATGAAGTTCGCCGACGTGACTCTAGAACAATGGCGCGCCCGCGGTCATGACCAAAACTCGATCGTCGTGGACCCGCAGTTCATGGCGGTGCAACTGGAAGACTACCGGCTGAAAGCGAATTCGCCGGCGTTGAAAATGGGATTTCACCCCATTGATCTGAGCGGTGTCGGCCCCCGGCGGCGCTTTTGAGTCGGGTCGCGGCGAAAACGGGGGGCAACGAACGGAGACTCCATGTGCTGTGGGAATGCTGAGCGGTTTCTCGTCCACTACGCGATTCCTGCCAACTCCTTCTGACCAATAATCAGGACGGTCTGGGGCAGGGCTTTTTGCGGTTGAAAGTAGCCGCATTGGTGTTCCTTTGCCAGACACCTCTGACCAATGGTGTTGAAGTTGCTGAAGGGATGCTTGTCCAGCCGCACGAGAGATTTCCCGCTGCCGTCGCGCGCGGCACGTGGATGCGGATGGCATCCGTCTGACAAAACCTGAATCCGGCAGGTGGAAACGGTTCAGTGTGTCATTAAAAGCAATCTATGCAGTCTGACATTGTGGCATTTTTTGAGGC
>JANOHH010001045.1:0-1012 GCA_031406395.1 Verrucomicrobiota bacterium
CGCCGACGTGAGGAGGCGGACTCGGGAAGCATCGACAAACTCCGCCTCCTCACGTCGGCGGCTACAACTTATCGAAGAATCCCTCAAGCTCGGGCACGGCACGCTGTTCGCGCTCGACGATCACAAAAAACTGACCGTGCATTCCACCGAACGCGCCTGCCCGAAGTGCAGTCGTTCGTTCGAAAAGCTCGACCCGAAGAATTTCAGTTACAATTCGTCCCAAGGCTGGTGTCCCAAGTGCCGTGGGTTCGGCGAACTGTTTTACCAGCCGGAGGTGGAACGCGGTGCGAACGCGGATTCCGTCGAGGAAAGCTGGTGGAGTTGGGCGCAGGAACGCGAAGTTTGCCCCGAGTGCAACGGGGCGCGTCTCAATCCACTGGCGCGGGCGGTGCGACTGCACGTAGGACAGGCGTCGCGCCTGTCTCCAATTTTTCAAGCAAAGCAGGTTGAGGACAGGCGGGACGCCTATCCTACCGTTGACGACTTCTCCGCGCTCGACGTCGAGGCGGCGCTCCAATTCTTACGAAAGTTGAAGTTCACCGGCCGCGCAGCGGAAATCGCCCGCGACATCCTGCCGGAAATTTCTGAGCGCCTCAAATTCCTCAACGAAGTTGGCCTCGGCTACCTGCAACTCGGGCGCGGCGCACCAACACTTTCCGGCGGCGAAAGCCAGCGCATCCGGCTGGCAGCGCAGCTCGGCTCGAACCTCAGCGGCGTGCTTTACGTTCTCGACGAACCGACGATCGGCCTGCATGCGCGGGACAACGAACAGCTTCTGGTGGTTCTGAAAAAACTCCGGTCGCGCGGCAACTCGGTCGTCGTGGTGGAGCATGACGAGGAAACGATGCGGAGCGCGGATCACATCATTGATCTCGGGCCGGGCGCGGGCGTGCATGGCGGACAAGTCGTGGCGAGCGGAACTTTGACTGAGTTGTTGAAACATCCCGAGTCAATCACCGGCCAAAGCTTGCGAGCCGAGAAAAAGTTTCCCGCGCGCGGTGAGCGGCTCATG
>JANOHH010001057.1:0-5555 GCA_031406395.1 Verrucomicrobiota bacterium
AATTCAATCGGGTTGCTTGGGTTTCCAAGTCAAAGAATAGGGTAAGCAAGCCAACTGCTGAAGGAAATGAAATTTCTCGGCCACGTAAACGCCTGCCACCTAAGCGCCGTTGAGCACTCAGCGGCGCACGCCCACGAAGACGGCGCAAACAGGCGAACCCACCGCGACTGTTTGACCGGTAGGCTTCAAATGACCGGTGACCGAATCGATACTGAACACCACCACCGTATCCGACCCCTGATTTTCGGCGAGCAGCCAGCACCCGGTCGGGTCAATCGCGAAATGCCGCGGCGTCCGACCCTGGGTGGATGGATATTCGAGACTGGTGAGCTTGCCGGACTTCTGATTCACCGCGAAGACGGCGATGCTGTCGTGCCCACGATTCGACCCGTAGAGGAATTTTCCCGTCGGATGCATTACGATTTCAGCGCAATAACTGGTCGCGGCCGAGTCTTTGGGCAAAGTGGAAATGGTTTGCACCTCGGTCATGGCCGCCGTCTTGGCTTCATAGCGGAACGCTGTGATGCTCGAAATCATTTCATTGATGACATACACGAATTTGCCATCGGGAGAAAAGGTGAGATGTCGCGGCCCGGCGCCGGGTGCAACTTTGGCAAATTCTGGCATGGCGGGCGTGAGCTTGGGGATTTTGGCGTCGAGCTGATAGGCGATTACCTTGTCGAGTCCGAGATCGCAGGCCAGCGCGAAGCGGTCGTCGGGCGACGGGGAGATGAAATGCGCATGCGGTCCGGCCTGACGCTCGGGGTTCGCGCCGGAGCCGGAGTGCTGGATGGTGGTCGCCGGGACGCCGAGGCTGCCGTCCGGACGAATGGCCAATACCGCGACGCTGCCGGAACCATAATTGGCAGTCAGGACGCATTTGCCTTTGGCATCCACCGCGAGATGACACGGCCCGCCGCCGCCGGAAGATTGTTGGTTCAGCAAAGTGAGTTTGCCGGTCTTGGGTTCAATCGCGAACGCACTCACCGTGCCGTTCCCTTTCCCTTTTCCGTCGTCCACTTCGCCGACGGCATAAACGAAGCGCTCACCGGGATGAATCGCCAGGAAGCTGGGATTCGTTGTTTCCGCCGCCAGTTCCGGCGCCGTCAGCCTGCCGGTCGCGGGATCGAATCGCGAGACGTAGATACCTTTGCTCTTGGGGCCGGTGTAGGTGCCAAAATAGACCAGTTGTTCGCTAGCCGCAGCCGGAGCCAGCCAGAGGAACACCAGTGCAACCGCCAAAAATAATAGTTTCACGCCGCCAAAGAGCACGAAGTGCGGCTCAAGGCAAGCCGAAGTCGCGGCGTCCTTGAATACCTATTTGGCGGTTACGATTTTTCGAATTTTCCATTGCCACCGGTGAGGCCGCGGCGTTAGAGTCGAGCCAACGGCTAGCCACACTAACTCAACACAAATTGACTTATGTATTTCGGCGTTGATTATCATCCTGAACAGTGGGTCTTTCCTTACGCGGGAACGGCTGAGCAACCCGAGGCGCAATGGGAAACCGACGCTGAACTGATGGCCGCGGCGGGATTCAATGTCGTTCGCATCGGGGAATTGTCCTGGGGCCTTTGCGAAACCGCCGACGGCAAATTCGATTTCACCTGGTTGCGGCGCGTGATGGACATCATGGGTAAACACGACATTCAGGTCGTGCTTGGCACCCCCACCGCCGCACCGCCGCTCTGGCTCGCGAAACAACATCCGGAAATTCTCCCGCTCGACGAGCGCGGTCAGGTCAAACATGAAGGCACGCGCCGCGCCGTCTGCCTGAACAGCGACGCCTATTGGAATCACGCCAAACGCATCGTCGAACAGATGGCCAAAGCCCTCGGGGATCATCCCCAGCTCATTGCCTGGCAGATTGATAATGGCATCGGCAGCCATTACACCGAAGCGTCGTTCAATGAAGGCTCGCGCCTTGAATGGCAAAGCTGGCTCAAGCTAAAATACAAAAACATTGAGCGCCTCAACAACCAGTTGGGCCTGCGCCACTGGGGGCAGGTCGTCACCGACTGGAGTCAAATACCCATGCCGATGGCCGCGCCCACTGCGCACAATCCCGCCCTCGCCGTGGATTGGTGCCGGTTTTGCAGCGACACCATTGTGGCCTTCGTCAAGATGCAGGCGGATTTGCTGCGCGAGATCACCCCGGAGTGTCCGGTCACCACCAATCTCCGCGCGCTTCGCCATCGCTTCGATCACTTTGATCTCGCCGATGCGATCGATTTTGTTTCCATCGAAAGCACCTCCGCCATCAAACCCAAGTCCGCCGAACTGGCCTGCGAGATTGACATGCTCCGCTCGCTCAAGAAAACCGACGTGCGCACCCCCGATGGCGACACGGGCTTCTGGGTCATGGAGCAAAAAGCCGGCAACGTCACCTGGCAGGAAGTGAACTCGCTGATCCGCCCCGGCATCTTGCGCCTGTTCACTTATCAACTTATCTCCCGCGGCGCCACGGCGGTGTTGTTCTTCCGCTGGCGGCAGCCCCGCATCGGCTCGGAAAAATTCCACGGCGCCGTTCTGCCCCATCACCTCCGCCAGGACGCCCGCATCTACCGGGAAGTGGCCCAGATCGGCGATGAGTTAAAGCTCCTCGCGCCCGCGCTGAAAAACTCCCGCGTCGCCCCGGAGGTTTGCATCCTTTATTCCCACGACAATGATTGGGCGCTCCAGCAGCCGAACCAGCCCAACAAACATTTCAGTCTGCGCGAACACGTCCAGCTCATTTACAACTCGCTGCATGACAAGAATATTCCTGTGGACTTCGCGCGGCCAAACGATGACCTCGCGAAATATCGGCTCGTGTTCGCCCCGTCGCTGCACCTGTTGAGTGCGGGCGAGGCCGATCGCCTCAAGTTCTATGTGCAAAACGGTGGCACGCTCGTCGGCACCTGCAACACCGGCCTCGTGGACGAACATCACATCGCGCCGGATACCGGCTACCCGCACAATCTGACCGACCTGTTTGGGATGGAGGTGTTGGAGTTCGACGCCTTGCCCCCGGGGGAGGAAAACCATCTTACGTTCAAAGGCTCGTTCCCCACGAGCCATCTGCATTCGGCACGCCTGTGGTGCGACCTCATCGAACCCAAGGATTGCCAGGTGCTGGCGACCTACACGAAAGACTTTTACGCCGGTCGCCCGGCGATGACGCTCCATCCGTTTGGGTTGGGCAAGGCGGTTTACGTCGGTACGGTGAGCCAGCAGAATTTCTACAACGACCTCGCCGGGTGGCTGCGGCAATTGTGCAATCTCCATCCGCTGCTCAAAGTACCTGAAAACATCGAAGTCAGCTTGCGCCAGTCCGACGACACGAAAATCTTTTTCCTGCTCAACCATCAGAACACGTCGGTGCGCATCCAGTTCTACAAGCCCATGCATGATTTTCTCACCGGCTCAACCTTCTCCGGCAACTACGACATCCCACCTCATGGCGTCCTGGTGCTGGATGAACATCCGGAAGTGAAAACCGCGCCCCCAGCTGCACCCGCTGAGGCCGCCGAGGCTTCCGCAATTTAGTCTTAATCGAAATCTTACTCTTCCCTTCCCTTGGAACCGATCAAGATCAAGAGTAGGACTATGATTAAGTCCAAAGTGATGTTGGCGCCCCTTCCCAAACGCAGCCCCCCGCACGGCCCGCTGCAACGCAGCGCCAAGCAGCGTATCCTCGCCCAGTGGCGCGGCGCCGATTGGACCCCGCTCGAAATCGCCCAGGCCAGTTGCGCCCGTTCAGCCGGCGACGTGGTCCCGAAACTTTTTTCCGGCCTGCACATCGAACAAAAGCGCGGTGAAGTTGAAGTCGTAAAAGTCTGGAACGACCTCCTTGACCCGAACATCGTTGCCCACGCCCAGCCCGTCGGCTTGCGCAAAGGCACGCTGTTCGTGAACGTGGACAGCAGCCCCTGGCTCAGTGAAATCGTCCGCTACCGCCGCAAGGAAATCCTCGACCGCCTGCAACACAGCTTCGGTCGCGAAATGATCGCGCGGATTTCGTTCCGGGTCGGGTGAGGCGCAATCAGCCACTTTCCATGAACCTTGTCCCCGTAGCGGCGTCTCGGCAGAGCGCCGCCAGTTTTGGAAAAGTCAGTTTGCGGCGCTTTACCGAGGCGCCGCTACGCCGAAGTTCGTGACCTCGAAACGCATCCAAGTTTGGAGATCAAAACGCCTGGTAAATCTGCCCACTGGAATTTTGCCGCCTTTGCCTGGGAAAGTTAGAGGCTTACTTTTGAACTAAAGGTGTGGTGGACATAAGTTTATAGCCGGCATACTGTGACACACTTGAAACTAGATAGGCTGCAAAACACCGGGTCCAATTTGATGTCGCCTTCATGAGTGCGCGTCTCCAGTTGACCGTCTGCGACCTGCGGGAGGACTGCATCACCTCAGTTAGGAAGCGATTCGCAGGAATAGATTCCGTCACCGCAGAGAGGACCGACATCACCAAGCTTCGGAGGGATGGTTGGGCCACAGCCGGAAATAGTTTCGGCGATATGGGCGGCGGGGTCGACAGGGCTATCGACAGCTTTTTTTCCGGTCTTGCGCAACAGGCTGTTCAAGCAGCCATCCGACGTGACTTCTTCAGCGAGTTGTCGGTTGGTTCAGCAGTGGTGGTGCAGCCATTACCGAAGAAGCCAGTTCTCATCTACGCCCCGACGATGAGAGTACCTGGAAACGTTGGGACGTCGATTAACGCCTACCTGGCCATGCGCGCAATTCTTATCGTAGCAACAAAAGAAGGCATAGGGAGCCTGGCTTGCCCGACTCTTGGAACCGGTGTTGGCGGGATTGCCCCCGACGATGCGGCTGACCAGATGTTTCAAGCATACCGGCTGATCATTATGGGAGAGTTTACATCTGTGGCTTACAGTCTCCAAGCGCCATACGTAATGCATTGAAGGGCGAATTTGGAAATAGGTTGCAAATCCCTTCAACCCACTGGTTTATCCAACCGCTGAATCTCCGCCGTGTAACCCTTGCGATAATTCGGGTACTTGAACTGATAGCCCAGTTCCAGCTTGAGTTTCTGATTGGAAACCTTCTTGTTGGTCAGCCCGCGCCGACGTGAGGTTGCCTCGTCCGCCGTCGCCGAAGGCGGCAGGTCTTTGCCCAGCGTGCCGGCCAGCCACTCGAAAAAGTCGAGCTGCGTCACCGGCTCATCATCCACCGCATTGTAAATCTGGCCAGTTTGCCCTCTCTGAAGCGCCGCGATGATGACGCCGATCAAGTCGTCGCGATGGATCATGTTCAGGATGCGTTTGCCCCGGCCTTCAATCCGCGCCTCGCCACGCAAATACTGTTTCAGTAAGTACCCGCGCTCCGGCCCGTAAATCCCGGCTACTCGCAGAATCACCGCCGGAAAGTTTTTCTCCCGCGCTGCGGCCAGCAAAAGCTTTTCCGTCTCGACCAGGACTTTGGCGGTTTCGGTTTCAGGTTCGGCAGGGCTGGCTTCCGTCACGATCTCGCCGTCGTTCTGCCCGTAAACTCCGGTGCTGCTCGTGTACACGAATTTCTTCAGTGGAGTCGCAGCCAGCCACTCGACCAAGTTG
>JANOHH010001065.1:0-4268 GCA_031406395.1 Verrucomicrobiota bacterium
CACTCGGCCCAAAAATCCACCAGCACCGGCGTGGTGGATTTCAGAACTTCGGTGTCGAAATTTTCGCCGGACAACGTGACGATTGCAGGGGAGGCCATAAAATAATTCAGGTTTGAGAAACGCGATTAAAAAGGGCTCAGCTTTGCCGGCTCAGGGCGTCGGTAGCAGCCAGACATAGATCACGCTGCCCACGGCGAGCAAGCCGACGATGGCGGCGGCAAGGGCCAACCCCTTATCCAGTCCACTGACGGTCGCGGCAGCCGCGGCGCGGGCGGGGGCCGGCGCGGGGCCCGAGGCAGACTTCTGCGCGGTCGGCGCCGTGGCGACTCGTTGGGCGACCGGTGCGGAGGACGGGCGCGGCGCCGGCGGCGCGGGCGATGCAGACGTCACTGCCGGCGCAGCGAGGGGCGCGGCGCTGGCACCGGTCGGACCACCGGGAGGGAGCGTGGGCAATTTGATGGTGGGCGCAGCCGAAGGCTTGGGTGGCAGGTTAATGCGCACAGTTTCCTTCTTGGGTTGCACCTTGCCGGTTTCTTTTTTCGGGGGCATGGCGCCCGTGGGAATGTTGGGAATGTTTTCAGCCATAAAATCTATCTTCGCCAAGATAGTTTTCCGACCCTCAGTGTCAATCCCTTATTCTGGCTCACCCGGGGGTTGTCATTTTGGGCATTTGTGGATGGAACGCATCAACGCGTCGTTTTCGTTCCCACAAAAGCATACCGCGCGTGAGTCAGGCCGTTGACCACTTTGTCAAAGTAATACTTAAAGCCGCTCGAGAGCGTGACGCGCTTGATCTCCAGTTTCAATCCGGCATGGGTGAATAATTCCTGATAGTCCACCCGCGTCGGGCCCTTGGCCACCGGGGAACCGCTACGCACCGGCAGTCGGGCGGCGGAACGAAATCGCACCAGCGGCCGCACCGGTTCGCGGATCGCCACGAACTTGCCACCCGGCTTCAATACCCGGCGCACTTCGCGCAAGACGCGTAACATATTGACCGCCCGATTCAGTGCATCCGCACACACCACGACATCGAAATGGTTGGCGGGGAAATCCAGTTTGCCGAAATCCGCCGGCATCCGCGTGATCTTGGCCGCGTGCGCCTGGAGGAGTTTGAAGACTTTCGGCGCCTCGTGCTTCAGCAATCGAGCCGAGGCATCGGTGGCGATGAGCTCAACCACTTGCGGCAGCTTGGAAAGCTCCGCGCTGAACCAGGCGGAGCCGGCGCCAATTTCCAGAACCCGCCCCCGAAACTCCAGTCCGCATTCCTGGGTGAGGAACGGGATGAACTTCGGGAAATCCGTCTGCACGCAGCGCCACCATTCGGCTTCGCTCCCAAACTCCTCACCGGGATGCGACGCCTCGGCCCGCTCAATCAGCATGGCGGGCATTTCGATCTTTTTTTCGATGTATCGGGATTCGCTCACGTTCAATGGCGCGGCAAGTTAGGTAGCCCCGGGCGTTCGTGCAACTTTGTTTTGCATCGCTCGGAGCAATCCATGGCTTTACACGATTTCGCTGTCAGCTTAAGGTAGCGCCATGCCGACGCAATACGACGCTACTGAATTTGTGGATACGGATTTTCAGGCGCACAAGACGCCTTCTGCCGCCACTACTCCCACCGCGGCCAGTGCCGCTTTTCGCGCGCCTACGCGCGAAGAGGTGGATGTCAAAGTCACCGAAGCGCAACAGAAGCTCGCGGAGCTCAAGCGCGCGCAGGAGGAGCTGGAACGCGAACGGTCCTCGCTTGAAGAATTGCGCCGCCGCCAGATGGAATTCCAGAACGGGCGTTCGGAGATGGTGCAACATCTCGTGCGCGGGCTCGGCCTGCTGGAGGAAGCTGAATTCGCGGCGCGCCGGGACGCCGAGCAGATGGCGAAATCCATCGGCGAAATGCGCGACGCACTCGGCAAAGTGCAGGCGTTGCAGGAAGAAGGTTGGACGAAGGACAACTTCAACGTGGAACTCACCCGTGCCCTGACCACCGTTGAGAACGCGCGCGCGGAATGGAACAGCGCCCGGTTGAAATATCCCGTACTGTCCGGAGCCGCCACCGCGGCGGCGAGCGACCCTAAGCCGGGCCAAACCACGGCGGCGATGCTGGCCGACCAGAGTTTCGCCCATCTGTGCCGGCTGGGGCTGGCAATGACGTGGCCCCTGGCGACGATTGCGCTTGCGGCGCTGGGCGTCCTGATTTTCGTGTTGCTGCGCCGTTGAGGCGCGGCCAATTGCCCGGCAAGCCGGCGCTGGATCGCGTTTGCCCGGCCAAATTGCATGGGCTGGCTTAAGAAAAAATCGGATCCCATTTCGGATCGTGCGTCCGCGCTGAGCTCCGAGATTGCCTCCTTGGAAGCGCAGATAAAGCGCCTCGACGATAAATTGCATCGCGGCCCGGGACAACCGCGCTTGCGATCGACCGCCTTGCCGCACGGGGCAACCATCAGCCACCACGCGAATAGTCCGACCGGAGTCCCCCAGCCCGCCTCGCCGGGTCCGGTTTTTGAGGATATAAACCAGGAGCGTCTGACGCCCAAGACGGACCTGGAAACCACCACGGCGCACTACAACGAGCTGGGCGTGCGCAAGTACGATTTCCCGGCGCTGCTGACCAGGATTCGACATTTTTTCCGCGGGCCCAGCACCAGCAATCCCAAACTGGTGAGCTATCTGGCTGCCGGTGGCGTCCAGGGGTTGCGGCCTTTGCGCAAGGAAAAGCGCGTGGCCCGCAACCGCTTCATTGCCTTCGCCATTTTCCTGCTGGTGATTTTGATGGGGCTGCTCTACATGACTTTCAATCGTTGAAAAAACCATGCGCCCGTCCCCGAATATGAAACGCATTCGGCTCGGCATCGCGGCGCCGAATGGCGAGTTTCTCGCAGAATATTCCGACAAGGGGCTGGCACAACTGCACTTTCCGACCGCACGCAACACACAGCCTCAGGCCGTCTCTGACCCCGCCACGGCAGCCACCCGCTCGTGGCATCGGGCTACGAAGTCCGCGCTCAAAGCCATTTTGGCGGGACGCGCGCCGCGAACATTTCCACCGTTGGATTTGTCCGCCGGAACTCCGTTCCAACAAACCGTCTGGCACGCACTTCGAGAAATCCCTCTTGGCCAAACCCGCAGCTACGGTGAAATCGCCAGTGTCATTGGTAATCCCAAAGGGGTGCGGGCCGTGGGCGGAGCGTGCGGGGCGAATCCAATTCCGGTCCTGGTACCGTGTCACCGGGTGCTGGCGGCAAAGGGGAAGCTCGGCGGGTTTTCCGGCGGACTCGATTGGAAGCAGACGCTTTTGGAGCGCGAGGGAGTCAGTTTGCATTGATCCGCCAAGCCGGCCGCATCCGCACTGACACGAGCGGCCATTGTTCGCTGGGATGAGCCGAGGGACGGGTTCCAGATTCCAGCAACCGACCGGAAATACTGTCGCGCCAATCGGTAAAGGTTAAGGGTTGGCCAGCCGGACCATTCGTTCTTGTTTGCGCATCACCATGAACATACATAGCCCGCCACTGACCGCAAACACCACCATCAGCGGATACCACGCGCTCCAGCCATACCTAGCGAACATCTTGCCGAAGAGAAACAGGCTCAAGGCGGAGCCGTAATATTGGAAAGAGTCAATTAAGCCAGTCGCAAAGCCGGCCATTTTCTTGCCCCCGATGTCCATGGGCGCCGCCGCCCCGACAATTGAGTGCGTGGAGTTTACTGTCAGCGAAGTCAGGACGAGAAACAGGCCGCCGAGGAAAATCCCCAGCGGGCCGGGCTTGATCAGCCCCGCGAACATGGCCACGGCCGCACAACTGATGACCGTGGCCTCGATGAAGTAAAGTCTCATTGCCACCGGGGACCGCGCTCCCTTGAATACTTTGTCGGAGATGATGCCGGCTCCGACCGAGCCGAGAATCGCCACAGCGGTCATCAGATTCATGGTGATCATCACTGAAAGCGGTTTGGAATTCATGTCGATCAGCAGGTGGTCTTTGAAGAACATCACCGCCATCTGATCGGAACTGTGGCGCACGGCGCCGGTGCTGGCATAGGCGGCGGCATAAAACCAGACCAGCGGATGGCGGAAAATGGTTTTGAATGTGTCCGCGAGGCTGACCCGGGTCCCGAGGCTGTTGTCAATTTCATCAACGATCACTTTGGGATTCTTCTTAATGTGCGAAGGCACGAAAGGAAGCTTCACCACCCGTGCTGGGATGAGCGATTCCCGCACTTCCACGAAAAGTTTCGCGGAGTCAGCCCACTTCTTCGAGACGAATCCG
>JANOHH010001077.1:0-1414 GCA_031406395.1 Verrucomicrobiota bacterium
CTCTTCAATGACACGGACCTGCCGGGCGAAACGAACGCCTCGCTCACGCTCAGCAACGTGAGCCTGTCCATGTCCGGCAATTATTCGCTGTACGTGATGAACAACCTTGGCACGGCGTTGAGCAGCAATGCCGTGTTGACGGTTCTGCCGGCCCTCGTCACCACCCTGCCGGCGAGCGGGATCTCCGCCACGGGCGCGGTGCTCAACGGATTGGCGACGGTGGGGCCCAACGAGACGCTCGCATGGTTTGAATGGGGCACGAACACCAACTATGGCCAGATCGACGGCGTAGCCAACATCCCCGGCGGCAGCGGCGCGGTGCTGAGTAAATCTCTAAGCGGGTTGGATGGGAACTTGATTTATCACTACCGGGTCGTCGCCTCGAACAATTTGGGAATTGCGTATGGAATTGACGAGTCATTCCAAGTGGGTCTACAACCCAGCGTGGTCACTCTCGGTGCCACCAGCATGACCACCAACAGCGTCGCTTTGAATGCCACTGTCAACCCCGGAGGCCTACCCACCACGGTCTGGTTCAAGTGGGGCACCACCATCAGTTACGGCAATCTGACACTGGTAACCAGCGTTGGCAGCGGTTCGGCCCTTTTGAACTTCAGCAATCTGATCGCCGGATTATCGTTGAGCACGCTTTACCATTGCCGGATCGTTGCCTCGAACCGTCTGGGCACGGCAACCGGCGGGGATGTCAGCTTTTTTGTTCAAGCGCCCTTGGCCGTCACCGGGCCAGCGACCCTCCCTACCGGAACAAATGCGTGGATCAATGGCCGGGTTACACCGAACTCACTTCCCACCACCGCCTGGTTCGAGTGGGGGCCGAATACCAGTTACGGAAACACGGTCTTGCTCGGGGATGTCGGCAACGGGAGCGCGGCTTTGTCCGTCAGCAATTTCTTAAACGGCCTGGACGCGGCGATCACGTACCACTTCCGGTTGGCAGCGAGCAACAGCGTCGGCATCGTCTTTGGCGCCGACGCGACGATCAGCACTTCGCCCAATGCCTATGCGGAGAGTGTCCAGGCCGACCAGCCGCTGGTTTATTACCGCTTTGACGAACCGAGCGGTAATGTCGCACTCAATTCCGGATTCCTTGGCGCGCCGGCCAACGGGACGTATAACGCCACCGTCTCTCTGGGCAATCCCAGCCTCGTTCCGGCGTTCGGTTATGCGGCCGGATTCAACAACACCAACAGCAGCGTGGCGGTGCCCGCGCTGGGCACCTTTACCAATGTCACGATCGAAGCCTGGCTCAAGCCGCGCAGTTTCGGCGTCGGCGGTCCCGGCAATCCCCATACCACGTTCAACTCGATTTACACCACGGACAACTTCTTTGGAGTTGCCGGCGCGCTGCACACCCATTTTATCAACAACGGCACTACCCTCCACCAATATGAGT
>JANOHH010001082.1:0-1301 GCA_031406395.1 Verrucomicrobiota bacterium
GTCGAACAACTCCGGGTGCTGCCGATAAATCTGCGTCGCAGCGACCGCCATTGGGCTGTCGAGATAGACCGGAAAGGGCGGCAGTTTCTTGTTGCGAAACGCCCCGGCCAGGAGCGTGAGGAGCAATTGCGCCCTACCTACGGCGAAGGTCGGCACGAGAATTTTGCCTTTGCGTGCGACGACTTCCTTCACGATTGCGATGAACTCTTTGACGGTGTCGTTGAACGGCTTGTGATCGCGGTCGCCGTAAGTGGATTCCAGGAAAACCAAGTCGGCTTTGTGAAAGGGCTCGAAGTCTTTGAGGATGGGCGCCCCGAGGGGGCCTAGGTCGCCGGAGAAGACCACGGTCTTCCGACGGCCCTTTTCCTCGACGGTAAGCTGGATGCTCGTCGAACCGAGCATGTGACCCGCTTCGACAAACCGCGCGGTGATCCCCGCGGCCACGGCCACGGGATCATTGTAGGGCACGGCGATGAACTGGCCCATCAAGGTTTCGACATGTTCCAGGGTGTAAAGTGGCTCCACGGGTTCTTCGCCGGCGCGGGCGCGCTTGCGGTTGATGCGCTCATTGTCGTTGGCCTGGATCTTGGCCGAATCGCGCAGAATGAGGCCGGCCATCTCGATGGTGGCGGGCGTGGCGAGGATTGGGCCGGTGTAGCCGGCTTTGACGAGCAACGGGAGCCGACCGGTGTGATCGAGGTGACCGTGCGTGACCAGTACCGCGTCCAGCTTCGCCAGATTGCACTTGGGTAGGATGCGGTTTTTGTCCTCCGTCCGTCGGTGGCCCTGAAACATGCCGAAGTCCAGCAGCACGCTCGCGCGATCAGTTTGGATGTGGTAGGCCGAACCGGTGACTTCACCGCCCGCCGCGCCGTAGAGGACAATTTTCATGGTGGAATTAGTTTCTCAGTGCCGAGGCAAGGCCGCAGCCGTAATGGGCTAACATTTTCTCCCGCAGCTCGAATCAAACGTGGCGATGAATTTCCGGTTGAGGTGTCGGCTGAAGCTCCAAAGCGGGCCGAAGTTTTGCTTTTTTGACGGCCTTTGGTTTCCCTTCACCTTCGAGTTCTTTCCGCGCGGCAATCAGCCCCTTCATCTTCTCCGGCGTCACCACGGGATATTTGAGCTTCAATCCGGTGATGGCAGCAACGACAATGTCGGCGACCAGCGCGCGGGCGACATATTTGCGATCGGCGGGAATGATGTGCCACGGTGCCCATTTGGTACTGGTCGCGGTGAAGGCATCTTCGAAGGCCTGCTGGTATTCCTTCCAATGGGCGCGCTCGGCCAGGTCCGCCCCG
>JANOHH010000239.1:0-1477 GCA_031406395.1 Verrucomicrobiota bacterium
GTGGCGCGGACGTATTTCAACGTCCCGGCCGCATCGGTGGTGAAGCCGATACCGGGATTGCCGTTCACAATCGTCATAGTTGTGTGCGGTCCGGCGTCGGACGCGACCACGGTCACGTGCGCTCCCCACGAACTGCCGATGCTGTCGTTCGCGCGCACGTAGCGAATCGTCTTCGACACGTCATCCCGGTAACAGATCGCGGGATTGCCGTTCACCACCAACAAGGACGTCCAGGAACCACCCGCACCGGCAACATTAACCGCCACGGGGAACGTCCAGCCAATGCCCGTGTTATCCGTGGCTCGAACGAAATAGAGACGATTGTTGTACGAGTCAAAAAAGCTGATGGCAGGATTGCCGGCGACCGTCGCGATCGAGTTGTATTGCCCGAAATCGTTGCGCTGATCCACGAGCGTCACGGCGGACGAAAACTTGTCGTAAACCACGGAACTGTTGGTCGGCAGGCTGTTGATGTTCAGGGTGAAGCTCGTGGCCGTCTTCCCGAGCAGACTGAGCGCATCCAGGCCGATGACGGTTGTCTCGTTCGTGCGATCGAGGTCGTAACTGAGCACGGGCGGCACGCCGAAGTTGAATCCGAACGGAGTGACGAGGGTCAGCGGGTTGAAGAAGTCCACGCCGCTCTGAGCGTCCACAAAGATTCGTCCGGCGACGTACTTCCGGGCGAGTTGGGTCTGGCCCACGGCGCCCGCAGCGATTTGCGCGCTGGTCACCGCGTTGCTCGCGATCTTCGCCGTCGTCACCGCGCCATCGGCCAGCATGTTGCTGGTGATCGTGCCCGCGCCGATATTCGCCGGCGCGATGGTGCCACTGATGCCGGCTGCGGTCACGCCGCCCGCGTAAATGGCGTAGGGCGTGGGCGTGATCGGTTGTCGCGGGGCGAGCGTGGTGAACGCGCCACCACCGTTGGTCCGCACCGCGATCTCCAGCCAGCGATTCGCGCCGGGAAACTGATTGCCGAAATCCAGCGTGACGGTGAACAGCCCATTGCTCACTCCGGTCGTGGAGTTGGTGAGGGTATTGCCGACCTGACCTGCGCCGCTGACGACGCTGAACAGCGCGAAGGTCAGATCGTATTTGCCGTTGGCGGGATTCGCGCCGTCATTGAGCCGCCCTTGATAGGTGAAGGCGGTGCCTTGGGCGCGCAGGGAAAAGCAAAAGGCTGAATGAAGAATGATGAAACAGACGGGGAACAGGTATTTGGTTTTCATGGAATTTTGGTTGGGGTTCAGGATTGAGAGATCGGAGTTACGAGCAGCAGAGTCGAAAGGGCAAACGCGGCCGGCTGGGCAAGTAGGTATTTGATAGGTTTTGTTTGCATAGGCTAATCCTTCGGGTTGGCCCATTTCTCCACCTTTTGCCGCGACTTTACAAGTTTTGTTTCCGGATATTCCCAACGACTGCCCGGCACCTAAATTCCCGTATGGGCGACGAGCGCCAGGCAGAAGAATTTCAACGC
>JANOHH010000245.1:0-2206 GCA_031406395.1 Verrucomicrobiota bacterium
CTTTTTTCTCCGCGCCGTACAACTCGACATCATATTCGATTTGGACACGGGGTGAGCGGTTGCGAGCGATGAATTTCTGGCTGCTGGATTTGGCCATATTTTTTAATCTCCGATTTCGGTTGTTGACTACGAAAGTAGAGAATAGTCATTGCTTGTCAAGCGCATTTGTTGATTCAACGTAGCCTTTTTCACATCACCACGGCGCATAAAAGCAACTTCTTCCCTCAGAGCCGTGAGCTCCCTGAAACGCCGACATCAGAGCGAGCCCCCACAACTCAAAAACCGCCCGCGTTTGACAGTACCGAGCGGGATGACACAGAATTCCCGCGTGCAAAATCCGCCAACCCCCTACGATGCTGTTCGGTACCCCAGCTACACCCATCCGCAAAGCCATCCCGACCGACTGGCGGTGATCGGCTCCCTCTTCGGCCTCAACCCCGCGCCGGTGACTCAATGCCGCGCCCTGGAGCTCGGGTGCGGCAATGGAAGCAATCTCATTCCCATGGCGTGCGGACTTCCCGAAAGTGAATTCGTCGGTATTGACCTCGCCGCCCAACCCATTGCCCAAGGCCGGCAGACCACCGGCGAACTCGGCCTGACGAATGTGAAACTGCTGCATGGCAGCGTCACCGAGTTTGACGCCGGCGGAGGAAAATTCGATTACATCATCGCCCACGGCCTTTTTTCCTGGGTGCCGGCGGAGGTGCGGGAGCACGTGCTGGCACTTTGCCGCAACTGTCTGGCGCCGCAAGGCATCGCTTTCATCAGCTACAACGCGATGCCTGGTTCGCATCTGCGCAACATGCTGCGCGAAATGATGCTGTTTCATGTCCGCGGGCTGGAGTCGCCGCAGGAACGCGTGCAGCAAACGAAGGCCTTTGTAAAATTCATGGCGGACGCCCAGGACACCAACGACGAGTACCGGCTGTGGATCAAGGCCGAATTGAATCACGTGCTCAGCCACGAAGAAGGCCATTTGTATCACGACGAACTGGCCGAAATCAGCGATCCTTTTTACTTCACCCAATTCATCCAGCAGGCCGGAGTGCACGGCCTGAAATATCTCGGTGAAGCGGACTACTTTGAAATGTTTGATTACGGTTTCAAGGAGTCCGCGCGTGAAACTTTGAAACAACTTGGCCAAAACCGCATTCTGCGCGAGCAGTATCTGGATTTTCTCAAGTGCCGCCGCTTCCGACAAACCCTGCTCTGCCACAATGAAGCGCCGGCCAAAACCGAACCGAGCCCAGAGAAAATCCCCAGCCTTTACATTGCCTCGTCGGCGAAATGTTCGAGCCCACAGAACGATCTACGGCCTGGGATCACTGTGGCGTACACGACAACCAAGGGAGCGAAATGCGCAACGGATTTTCCCCTAGGCAAAGCAGCGCTGGCCCTCCTCAGCGGCATTGATCCACACCCCCTGCCCTTTGATGAACTGCTGCACAAAGCGGCGGACACGCTGACGAGGGCAGGCATTACGATGGAAAACGACAACGAGTTGACGGAAAAGTTTTCGGCTTTTCTCCTGGATCTTTATGGCGCCGGAGTGGTCGAGTTTCGCACCACAGCCCCGGCGATCGCTCGCACCATCAGCGAGCGGCCGGTGGTAAGTCCGCTGACCCGTTGGCAGGTGCAGCACGGTCAGTTCGTGACCTCCCAATTTCATGTCGCCGTTAAAATCGAGGACGAGATCGGGCGTTGTCTGCTGTCGTCGCTGGATGGAACCCTCGACCGACCAGCACTGCTGGAGAAACTCTGGCAACTGCTGAAATCCAAGAACGCTTTGAACATTGAAGACAATGACGAAAGCGCCTTGCGCCGAAAAGTCAAAATGGATCTGGAGCAGAATCTGGAAAAACTGGCGCGCCTGGGTTTGCTGGTCGGCTGACACGACGTGGTATTGCAACACGTCAGCTCCAACCAACAGTTTCTCAGCAAAGCCACGCAATCGCCCTAGATCAATCACGGCGTGAGCCAACTCTGAACGTGCTCGAAAACCGAGCGTGCGTACTAAAAGTGACGACCCCGCAGGCGATCGCAGATTGTACTTAATATTGACGCAGAAGCCCGTCAGGTGGGCAAATTATCAGGCGCAATCAGGATTGCAAGCGGATGCCGATTCTTAGCATTCGACCCTACTTGGACGTTGCCAAATGTGTAGGTTCCGTGACCCGGGGTGGGCGTGGCAGTTGCGGTAGCGATG
>JANOHH010001178.1:0-1853 GCA_031406395.1 Verrucomicrobiota bacterium
TGATGATGATTTCGCTTGCAGTGATCTGCGTGTCCGTTTTTGCAATGGGCAGCGTCATGGGAACAGATTGGCGACGATCAGAAGGCTCGGCAATACTGGAACTTGACTCGAAACGCATGGGGTTGCTTTCCAGATGCCTCAGGCTTTCGCAATAATGGGTAGCTGCCACATGATCACACTTAACAAAGTGTGACCTTAGAGTCGCGCTCGTTAGAGTGGTTTGGCCTTGCTCTATTCCAGTGCCATTCGTGCGAGGATGCGACTGACCGCATCCGTTTGTTCAATTGCCTGGTAAACCCCATGTCGCTGCTGGACGAAGCCGCGTGACTCGAGTTTGGCGAGGTGTCGCCGCAAGGCCCGGTCAGGTATTCGGGTGAACGACTGTAACTGCGCGCGGGTTCGCTCCGCAGCAGCCAACGCGCGATAGACCTCGATGCGCCTGGGATGGGTAAACCCGGTGGCAAGCTTGAAAACCCGCTCGATCGGCGTGGGCTGCCGTTGAAGGGCCAACCGCACGGGATCGACCAAAGGACAGGCGGAAGACTGATTTAGACGGTAGAACACACTGCGATTGCGACGCCGCGAGGTCAAAAGACCGCGTGCCTCCATGGCCCGCAATGACTGACTCGCGAATGGCAACGTGAGATTGAGACGCTCGGCCACGGAGGAAACCGTCTGGGGCTGTTCTTGTCGCAGGAGGTCAAAAATGGTGAGGCGCGTGCGGCTGGCCAACACCCGACAGGTGCGCCACAGAGTTGGGTGATTGGCTGGCGCGGTAGTCATGGACACACTTTGTTAAGTGTGTCCGGGTTTGTCCAGCAAATGAATCCGGACGGTCGAGATGCGATTTTAGATCCGCGATGACGCCATGGCGAACGTCTTTTGATGCGCGCCACCGGCTGGCCGAAAACAATACCCTCCATAACCGACCGCCGATGAGCAGCTCTATCAGACCGCAGAATTCGATCCTCGACTGGTGGCATTGGCTGAGCTTCTCATCGGCAGGCAGAGCGTCGTCGGCAAGTTCTCCCAATCCTCCATCACCTCATAGCCCACCGCCTCGTAGCCTTTGAGTCGCTTCGAGAACATCGCGCTGAAAACCGAAACCGCACCGTCCACGTAGTCGTAAACCTGCACTTCGCGCTTGTTGGCATGGAGTCGGTGAAGGCGTCCGACATATTGCTGCAACGTGCCGCGCCAGGAAATCGGCATGGCCAGAAACAACGTGTCCAAGCGTGCATCGTCGAAGCCTTCGCCGATGTAGCGTCCGGTGGCGAGCAACACGCGTTCCTCTCCTTCTGGAATCGTTGCCAGATTGTCGGCTAGTGCCCGCCGTTGCTTCGCACCCATGCCGCCTTTCAGGATAAGGAGATGTTTCACTTTTCCGTGCAGACGAGCAGCGAAGTCTTCGAGATGATCGGTTCGTTCGGTGAGGAGTAGCGGTGAGCGGCCCGCGCGCACGGCAGCCAGCAGGTCGGCGGTGATGAGTTCGCTCCGGCGCTTGTCCGTGCCAATAGCGGCATAGAGTTGGGTGATGTCGGGCTTCGCAAACTCCACAGCGGTTCGAAAGTTGGTGAGGCGCGGAATAACCAAATGGTTGAACGGCCGCGTCGCCGCTTGCTCCAGCGCATCCACGCAAAAACGGATCGGCCCGCACTGCATGAAAATGATGGGAAGATGCCCGTCCTTGCGGAAGGGGGTCGCGGTCAGGCCGAGGACATGGCGCGCCTTCACCTCACGAAGCACGCGCTCCACGCTGAAGGCGGAGACATGGTGACATTCATCCACGATGACCTGGCCGTAGTCAGCGACCAAGTCCTTCACCTCGCCTTTGCGGTTCAAGCTTTGAAGAA
>JANOHH010001184.1:0-3291 GCA_031406395.1 Verrucomicrobiota bacterium
CTTTGCGGATCGGTGTTCAATTCGCGCTGCGCTAGCTCCAGAACCTCCAGCGCATCCAGTCGGCCCCAATCTTCCCAATCGAAACCGTACGGACGCCGGTTGGTGGGGGCCACGACATGCCCCCATGGCTTGCTGGCATAAGCGTCCGCTTGGCCAACGGCTTCCACGCCGGCGCCATGCAACGAAAGGAAGAGCGCCGGCCGTAGGCCATCGGGCCGGGGCGGGCGCGCGGGATTCAACGCATAGTACTGCACGCTGCCATCAATCCCGCTGACGAAGGTCCGTTTTTGGGTTTGCCACGGCTGGCGCACGCGGAGCGAAGTGCGCGCGGTATCCAGACTGGTTTCGTTCGCGGGCCCTTTGGCGATCAGCTCCAGTTCCAGGACTCCCAGTTCATTCGTGGCCGGTGATTTGCCCTCGATCCGCACGCCCACTTTGCGGATGGTCAGGGGCGGAATCGTCGGCAAAGGCGTGTCGATGGTTTGCCCGTTCAGCAAGACGGTCCGAATCGTTAAATCGTCACGTCGCTCCTTGGTGGCATTGATCACCACCACGGCGCCCCAGGATTTGGTGGGTTCACCAACGATCAAGTCCGGCAGAGTCGAGTCGCTCAAGTCGAGGGCTACCCTGGTTTTTGGCGCGACGAGCGCGGCCTTCAATTTTCCCCGGCCGACTTGAAACAGGAAATCATTGGTTCCCGGCTTGAGCAACACCGGCAACCGAACGTACCCGTAACTGTAGGTGTCCCCGGCCCGCGGTTCGCCGTTCACATAAACCATCGCGTGCCCAGCCGCTTCGAGCAGGAGCACTTTTTCCTGTTCGGCGACCATTGACATATAGGCGTAACCGCCTCGGAGCGACCCGTGCTCGAACCAGCCATTCGTGCCGAGTGCGAGATTCGTCCAGTTCACGGATGTCCCGTCCGGTAGCGCTACGGCCTCACCCACCGTTGGTCGCGTCCAACGACCGCCGATCAGCACGGCCTCAATGGCATCGGTATGGGCCGGAGTACGGCCCGACCGACCGACTGGTTTGATCACCGAGGCTGTGCTCCAAGTCAGCGGCGCGCTGGCAGCCAGCGATTCATCCTTTGCGCTCGTGGCCGCGGTCAAAGAACACGTTGGGAGAATCAGGGTCAGCAGACAGAGCCGACGCGAACCGAAACAGGATGATTTCATGATGGCGAGACTAAGTTAGTCAAATCAACTTGATAGGGCGAGCGATTATTGAACCTCGCCAGTTTTTCGGGGCGGGATTTCAAACTCTGGCTGCGGTGCGGGCCAATCCATTTCTTGGGAGTGGCTCATCTTCCACATCGCCTCCCGGGGCGCTGGAATGCTTGCGAAATGACGATGACCCTCGTCCGTTTCCTGGTCGGGACGGTTGTCTGTGGTTTCCTGAGCTCAAATTGGACTTGAACTGAAAGTGATGAAGACCAAAAAAGTGCCCGCGCGAGCGGTGTGTTTTTTCCAACCAGAACCGCATCCACTTGATCTCCGTTTGAATACTCGGCGGCACTGGCACTGCAATGGCTTGCCCGGAGGCTGGGAATCGGGCAGATTCGCCCGAGCCAAAATCCAACCGCATCATGCCACCCCCCAACCTCTCACCGACCGTCGTTCCGATCACGAACCTCTCAAACCATGAGTTCCTCGACCGCTACGCCCGGCCCGGTTGCGTGGGGCTTTCTGGCGGGACGACGCTTGTGGACCGGGCGATTCGACGGGCCGAGCGGCATCTGGACGAGCAGGCCCGCTGGAGCGAGTGGTCCCACGCGTTCATTTTTCAAGGCCGGCGCGCCGACGGGTATCACTGGGTGCTCGAGTCAGATTTGCAGATTCAACGCAAACATATCCAGCTCGGCGTCCAGGAGAATCGCGTCACGAAATACCACGATGAAAAACTTTACACCACGCTCGCGGTGCTGGATTTCGGGCTGACCGAAGCCCAAGCGGACGCGATCTTGCGCGAGGGTTTGGAGCTGGTGGCCAACCGCACGCGCTATTCATTGCGTGAACTCGTCGGCACCCTGTTCGCGCTGCGGCGACCGGCATTGCGCGGGGAGGAAAATCTGCTCGCCCGCGATAGCTCCGTGTTTTGTTCCGCGCTGGTCCAATATCTTTTTCGGAAGGCCGGCTTGGATCTGACGCCGGGTGTGAACGATAAACATACCACCCCGGAAGACCTGGCCCGGACGACGTTGCCGCACACGGCCTATCGGCTGAAGCGTGAATTGGACCCGGTTTCAAAGGCCGGTAGCGAACGTCGGGCGAAGCTCAAAACGCGGTTGCATAAGGTGAAGCAGCGGATCACCGGACCCTGAAGGATCACGGCGTCTCGGTTTCCGCCGCCCCGGCCGCAGGCTCCTGCGTCGCATAATACACTCCCAGATTATGTTGGGCGGTCTTATCGCCTTGGCGGGCGGCCCGGATAAACCAGCGCACGGCTTCGGGAATACTTTGCGGCACCCCACGACCGGTCTGGTAGCACAGGCCAAGATTACACTGGGCCGGGCCGACTTCCTGCGCGGCGGCGGCGGCGTACCACTTTACCGCTTCTTCAAAATTCTGCGGCACCACATGACCCTGTTCGTAGAATACGCCGAGATTGAATTGGGCCTGGGGTTCCCCGCGCTCGGCCGCGGCGTGGTACCACTTCACGGCCTCGGCGTAATTCTGCGGCACGCCTTCGCCGGTTTCGTAGAGGACGCCGAGATTAAACTGCGCCGCCGGATCGCCCTGTTCCGCCGCTTCGCGAAACCAGCGCGCCGCCTCGCCGCATTCCCGCGGCACGCCCTGACCCGTCAGAAAGCAAAAGCCGAGATAACATTGCGCTACGGGATCATTCTGGTCAGCGGCTTTACGGAACCATTTCACCGCTTCGTGGTAATCCTGCGGCACGCCTTGTCCGTTCTGGAGGGAGACTCCGAGATAGCTTTGCGCTTGCGCATCGCCTTCCTCGGCAGCTTTGCGCATCTCATCAAAGGTCGCCCACGATTTACGGTTGTTGGCCATGTCGGTTGTCGTTTTTCAAACGGTCGCTGCCGGTTGGCGTGACAATTACCAATGCCACACGGCTGCGAGAGTAGGTTTCACCGATGCAATTACAAGCCGGGAATTGCCGGGCGTCAAACGCCGATGTCTTCGTGCCACAACTCCGGGCGGGCCGCGATGAAATCCCGCATCAGCTGGATGCAGCTCGCGTCGTTCAATACCTCCACCCGCACGCCCTGGGACCGGACATACGCCTCCGGGCCGTGAAAAGTGACGTTTTCGCCGACAACGAGGCGCG
>JANOHH010001257.1:0-2145 GCA_031406395.1 Verrucomicrobiota bacterium
GCATGCTCTGCCCATCAAATCCAAGTTGGCGACGTTCTGCTGAGACGCCGCTACGGTCATAGATCTCGGATTTCGAATTTCGCAGCCGGCTGCATTATTCTCTGCGCGATGATCACAGGTTCTCCCGAAAGCCACGCTGCCCCGTCCGTTTTTCGCGCCGGCGCAGCGATGGTGGACATCACGCCGACGAATTTACCCATCCGCACCGCCGGCAACCTCACACTCACGGTCGCGAATAATGTCCTCGATGCGCTCAAGGTTCGCGCACTCGTGTTGGATGACGGGCGGACGCAGGTTGCGATTGCGGTGGTGGACAGTTGCATGGTGGACCGCGAGACGATGGACACAGCCAAAGCGGCGGCGCAACGGGTCACGGGAATTCCGATCGAGCGCATGTTGATCGCCTCTACGCACACGCACACCGCCCCGGCGGCTTACAGTTGCCACGGGAACGACGCGGAGCCGGGCTACGTGGAATTTCTGATCCCGCGCATTGCCGGGGCCATCATTCAGGCGTGGCGCAATCGCGTTCCGGCCCGGATTGGTTGGGGGAAAGGTGACTGTGCGCAATTCGTGCATTGCCGCCGCTGGATGATGCAGCCGGGCACGGCGGATAACCCCCCGCTTGCTTTCACGGGTCAGGCTACGAACATCGCGATGATGAATCCAGGATATGCGAACACGAACAAGATTCGGCAGACCGGTCCGGTGGACCCGGCCGTTACCGTGCTCACGGTGCAGACCGCCGACGGCAAGCCGCTGGGTTTGCTGGCGAATTATTCCACGCACTACGCCGGTGTTTCCGAGTCGGGCTTGTCGGCGGATTACTTTGGCGAGTTCTGCCGGGTCATGGCGAAGGAACTTGGCGTCGAGGAGGGTAAACCATTTGTTGCGCTTATGAGCAATGGTACAAGCGGCGACGCCAACTGCATTGATTTTTCCGAGCCCAATTGGAAGAACGACCGCTTCCTGGTTGCCCGTGCGGTGGCCGATGCGGCGCTCGTGGCGTTGAAAGCCGCGCGTTACCAGGACTGGGTGCCGCTGGCGATGGCTGAACAAAAGCGGTCGTTCAAGGTGCGCCGCCCTTCACGCTCGGACGTGGCCGCGGCTCGTGATTATCTAGCCAAGAACGTGGGTGATCGGCCGACGCGTAACTGGGAGGAAAACTATGCGCGTGAAACGGTGAAGATGGCCGACTGGCCGGCGAAGAAGGAGATCAAACTGCAGGCTTTGCGGATTGGTGATTTCGCCATCGCCACAACGCCGTGTGAAACCTACGGCAGTACGGGACTGGCGATCAAACAGGCCAGTCCGTTTGCGTTGACGATGGTCATGGAGCTTGCGAATGGCTGCAACGGCTACCTGCCGCCGCCGGATCAATTTGAGCTGGGCGGTTACACGACCTGGCGCGCCCGCTCCAGCTACTTGGAAGTCGGCGCGGAACCGGAGATCCAAATAGCGGTTGAGTGGCTGCTCCAGCGCGTGGCGCGGAGCAAGAAATGGTAGGGCTGGTGTTGCTTGATCAGATTCAAGTATCGTCCGTGGTCATGTAGTTTGCACACGCAGGGAAAGCCAGCGAGTAGCCCAACCCAAGCCAAGGCCGAAAATCCCGTGCGCCGCAACGGTGACAATCACGAAGCGCATCGTCAGGGGAATACTGAATACGCGCGAGTACGGAGTGAACAACATTCCCAATTCGAGCCCCACCGCGAAGAGCATCGCCCAAGCCCAATGCCTTCGGCGCGCGTCGCCGATGAGCGTCAAATACATCACGCCAAAAGTCGCGCCGTTGCTGAAATGGTAGAGCCAGCCGACGATCTGCGTCGCGAGGGAATAGTTGTGCTGTTCGACGGGTTGGCCCAGCACCATCGCACCGAAACGTGGAAAGACTTTGAATAGTTGCAGCGGCGGAACGATGGATTCCAGGCCCCAAGCCTTCGCGAAGACGAACGGGAGTCGGAACACATCGTAAGCCACCGCTGCCAATAGACCGCCAAGCATCCCGATCCAGACCGCCCGCCAGACATGGCCGCCGCCGCGGAGACGATCCAGCACTGCCATCGCCCAGAGCATCACGAACGCAGGCAGGAAGATGACCGGCGTAAAGAAGCTCATCGGACAAAGTTGATAAAAATCCGCCAGCAG
>JANOHH010001271.1:0-3033 GCA_031406395.1 Verrucomicrobiota bacterium
GGCTTGCGTCTCGGACGGGCCGGCCCCGACAACCTGAATAAATTTCTTGCGCCAGAGTTCATTGTAAGCGGTGTTGAAAACCAGATCGCGGTCGGGCGCGAGGTTTAACACCTGGCCAGCTTCCTGGCCGAAGTCGTGGCAACGGACGCAGTGCCGGTTGAACACTGGTTGCACTTCCGTGAGGTAACCGAACTCGCGAGGCGCGCCCTGCCAACCGGCCAGGGTGTCGGGCCGACGCCGCAGCGCTTGCGTGACGCCGGCTGCCGCCGGGACGGGGGTGGTGCGGCGCTCGTCGTGGCAGCCAACACAGCTCGCCCGTTCGCCGGATTGCACCATCGTGCCGCTCCGCATGGATTGCACCATCATGCCGTTCTCGTCGAGGAGTTGGAAATAGACGAACCGTTCGGAAGGCACTGCCACGTTGGCCGAGCCGTCCGCCTCCACCGGCACGGTGCCGAGGATGCGCTTGTTGCCGAAATCCGTCCAGTTCATGGCCGGGCCTTCGAAGCCCTGGCCATTCCACCCCGGTCGGGTCCAGAATCGTTTCTCGGGCGACTCAACCACGCGCAGCCATTTTACGGAACCACGATTCACACCCGCCATGTGGGTGCCTTGATAGACATCCTGCACGTAGAAGGTGCCGGGATTGTTTGCAAAGTCGCGCCGCGCGGGAATGATCGGCGGCCGCGGGCGTTGCCCCAGCGGCATCGGGTCAAAGCAACCCGGCTTCTCGGTGTGGAGCAGAATCTCGTTCCCGAACACATCGAGCAGATAAAGGCCCATTTGCTCGCGTTCGCCGGTCATGCGCGCGGCGAGAAAATACTTGTCGCTGAGCGGATACGGATCCTCGTACTTCAGCTTGATCTGGGTGAAAGCGTCAAAGATCTGCCACCCGGATTGTTTGACGAGGTTGGTCGCTTCGGTCGGCCAGGTCCGGATCACGGGCTGCGCACCGTCCAGACCCAAACCGCGATCAATGATCGCCAGCGCGCCCCACGGCCGATCATGGCAGGAACCGAACACGCAGATGGCCTGGTCCGTGCCGGGAATAATCCGGGCATCAATGACCGCTCCGGGCGACGCGGTGTTGTTGCCCCAATAAACGGCGTGGCTCGTGCCGTCCGGATTGACGGTCCAGAGCGCCTGGGCGTCGCCGAAATTGCGGTCCACATATTCCCAGCGGTCATAGAGGATGCGGCCATCCGGCATGAGTGTGCCGTGACCCTCAAACAGCGTGCTCTTGCCGATTTGGTGAATGTTTGCCCCGTCCGCGTCCATGCGGAAAAGATTCGCCATGATGTGACGGTTGCAGGCGCAGTACTTCGGCTCGCGCGTGGACGAAAACACGATGCCCCCGTCCGGCAGGTAAAGCGGGTCGAGATCGTCCACGTCCGGCGCGAACGTGAGCTGGCGCAAGCCAGTGCCTTTGGCGTTGATTTCGTAAATGTGGTAGCTGTCGGCGACGTTGGTGCGCATGGAGAACACCACCTTGCTGCCGTCGAAATAGACCTCTGGATCCCGCACGACGCTTTGGGGAAGTTCCAGCAGCGTGCGCACCGTCCCGCCGTTGGCGAAATCAATCACCTTGAGCGCGCCGCCGGGGGTGAACGCGCCGTCGTTGTATTCGTGCGCCGCACCTGGGAAAAAAGTGGCGGTGTTGTGATGGTCGGGGCGGTATTGGTGACGGGAGACGAAGAGGATGGGGTGGCTGCTGATGAGCGGATTGGCGAGGAGGACCTCGCAGCCCTGCAATTCGAGTTGCTCCTGAAGCGCTTTTCGTTCGTCGGCTGCCGCGCCGTTGCGAATGGCCGCTTGCAGACGATCTTCATGAATTTGGAGACTGGCAAGGAACTGCTTGCCGTGTAGGTAACGGTCGCCAAAGGTCGCCATGAGGTCTTGCACCGCAAGGCGAACGGATTGGGGGTCGGGGATCGGCGTGGGAGAGGGTTTGTTTGGTGATTCAGCGAAGGCTGGGGAAAGGCAAAGCGCCAGCGCGACGGAATACGACAGAAGCTCACGAAGCTGCCAGAGACATGGCAGCAGAGCGGCCCAACACGAATAGCCGTGGGTGAAACCCACGGAAAGCGGTCCGAAGAATTGTGCGACCCCTGCGGGGTCGAATTTGTTTTGCGCGCGCACCGTGGGCTGTCGCCCACGGCTATTCATGTTCTGTCCCTCCGGGACACGCGGCAATTTGTTCCACGTTTCCATGTTCGTCTTCAATACAAACTCCCCAGACACGAGCGATCCACGTCCACCGCCTTCGCACCCGCCATGTCCGTGCGAGGGTGTTCGCGTAGTTGCGCGAGCACTGGATCGAAACTGCGAAGGATGGTTTGATAGTCGGGATCGTCTGCCGATTGAAAGACAGCCTTGCCGCAAACGCCGCTGCCGCCGGCATCCTTCGCCAAGGGAGCAAGCAGGAAGTTGTTCATCTGCGGATTCACGATGCGCGTCCAGAACTGACGCGGGATCTTACCGCCGTCGTGACACTCGGTGCAACGGCGTTTCGCCACGTCGGACAGGGTCTTTTCCAAGTCGGCGGGGAGAAGCTGGCGGCAGCCGCGCGTTTCCGGGTGCGTGGTTTCGCTGGTGCCGTAGTAGGGCACGTTCAGGTCAATCCACGCCAACACGCGACGGATTTCACGTGGCTCCATCTTCAAGCGCAGCGCGCCGTTCGTGTCGGGGTGGCCGCTGAGGAGCACGTCGGCGAGCTTGCTGCGCGGCGAGCCCCACGCCTTGGGCGTGACTTCAAGAATGTTCTGCTCCATGCCGTTGTAGGTGGGAATCCAATTCACGTACGGGCTGTCCCACTCGGCTTCGCCGGCGCGCTTGCGGCCGCGCGCGAGCACTTCGTAGCTCACGTTGAAGAAATCCGTCGCGTCGCCGCAGAGATCCACCCTGGCCGGCGGCGTCGCGCCGCTGTGGCACTTCACACAATGGGCATCGAGCACCGGCTGAACGACGCGGGCGTAGTCGAAGCCCAGTGGCTCGCCGGCAACCTCCCCTGCCGCCGACAGGTCTTGGAGTGCG
>JANOHH010000259.1:0-4937 GCA_031406395.1 Verrucomicrobiota bacterium
GCGGTCAGAAACTCGATCGCGAAATGCTCCAGGTCCTGCAGGCAGGCTGAGGGGACAGCTCTATGAAACCCGCAGCCAGACGGTCTTGAGATACGCTGGTTCGGCGCGGCTGATGGGGAAGTCCGGCGGTTGCGGAACGTAACGTTGCTGAACAATCTTCCGCTGCGCCCGGTGCGCCGCTTCATCGATCTGGTCGAGAAATTTTTCCGGTGGCAACTCGGCGGCGTTGGTGGATACCAGCAAGACGCCGCCCGGCTTCAGCAAAGGCAGCGCCGCGGCCACCAGCTTCGCATAATCTTTCTCTGCCCGGAAAACGCCACTCTCCTTGGATTGCGAAAACGTCGGGGGATCGAGAATGATCGCATCAAACGTGCGGCCCTTCTTGGCCAAGCGTCGCAGCCAGTCGAATGTGTCCCCGTAAATGAAATCGTGTTGGGCGGGATCGAGCCCGTTCAGCAAATAGTTGCGCCGACACCACTCCAGATATTTCTTTGAGAGATCCAGACTCGTCGTGCGCGCTCCGCCCTATGCCGCGCAGACCGAGAAGCCACAGGTGTAGGCGAAGCAGTTCAGCACCGTAGGACAGGCGTCGCGCCTGTCTTCAGTCTCTTTGGAACCCGATCCAGAAGCAGATGGAGACAGGCGCGACGTCTGTCCCAAGGCGACAGGAAACCCCGCGGCGATGTGACCGGTCAGGAAGCGGCGACGATTGTCACGTTGATCGAGGAACAGACCGACCGAGTACCCTTCGGTGACACTTAGCTCAAACTGCACGCCGTTTTCCCGGATCGAGAATCGTTCCGGCGCCGCCTGACCCTGAATCAACTGGGGCGAGGATTCGGCAGCGCTCGTCCGGCGGACGTGCCGCGAAAGGGTCTTGTGGTAAATGCCAATTGATGGGGCGTCGTTGGCGACCTGGGTTAGTTGCTCGGGACTCAGAGCCGCCTCACCCTGCGAAAGCACAAAGTCGCTCAAGCGCTCCACGTAACAGCCAGACCAGCCGTCGCTGGCGCCGTGAATCAGGCGGAACGCATTTGTCGCATGGGGTTCGATGATGGCATTGCGCAAGCCACTTCGGGCATCGGTGGCAAAATCAACCGGCGCCCGAAAAATGATGGGTTCGCCAGTTGCCGGATGCTGGAACGCAAGTTCGGTTGCGTGCAAACAGACGCGCGGATACGGCGAGCCGCCGTAAAGCGTATCGCCGAGTACCGGAAAGTCGTTCTCCGCCGCGTGAACGCGAATCTGATGCGTGCGCCCAGTGAACGGCGACGCTTCAACGAGTGCGGAGTGCGGAGTGCGGAGTGCGGAGTCAACCACTTGGAAATTTGTTTCCGCCTCATCACCGTGTGATCCACTGACATAGCGTTCTCCGGCGCGGCTGATCTTGGATCTAGCGGTAAATTCACGTTGCTTCGGGGCGCGGTCAGAGAGCAGGAGATATTTTTTTTGCACCGCGCGGGCGGCGAACTGTTCCGTGAGCGAGCGATTGGCCAGCGGCGTTTTGCCGAACACCATCACGCCACTGGTTTCCTTGTCGAGCCGGTGGATGATGGCGAGGTCGGCCCAGCGCGGTTCGCGGTGCTTCAGCCAGTCGTAAATGCCCTCGCCAGCGTATGGACTGGGTGCGTGCGTGTTCCAGCCGGCGGGCTTGTTGACCACCAGCAGCTCTTCGTCCTCGTAGAGCACGCAGGGCGGGAGCAAGGTTGGGTGGACTGACGGCATTTGCCTGCGGTTTTTTTTCTTACTCTTGATCTTTCTCTTACTCTTAATCTCACGGTGCCGGAAGAATTAAGATTACGATTAAGAGTGAGATTAAGAACTCAAAAACGCTCTTAGAAAAATTTCCATGCGTCGCCACCTTTCCACACGACATACACACCCAGTAGAAAATTCGTGATCGCGTGTGCGGTCATCGCGTCGCCGAGGCGACCCTTCCGGATCACGAGCCATTGGTAGGCCAGGGCACAGATAATTCCCGCCAGCCATTGGTAGTGCATGAACCCAAACGTAAGCGCGACGATGGTGAGGGCCACTCCGTCAAAGTACCCGAGCGGCACTTTCATGAAATCGTATTTGATGACATACCGGTAGAACAGGGACCGGTAGAATACTTCCTCCAGCGGAGGCACAATCAACGTCATCCCAATAATTCGGACCACGACCAGCAACCAGGCGATCAGGGCGCCGTCCCCAAAACGTTCAAATGGATTCCAGATGCTTTCCTTGGTATCCTTGAACAGCAACTGGTTCATCGGGTAATAGGGATTGAGCCCCACCCAAACCACGAAGATGGCCACCCCCACGACCACGGCCTCCCAACTGATCGCCCAACGCATCTCCAGCACGAACGGGCGCATCTCCCAGATGATCCATGCCCCCGCAAATACCTTGGCGGCATAGAGCCAGAACTTCCAATCGCCACCCATCATGCCGCCCGCGGTGGTGATGGCGCAGAAAATCAGGAAGGGGGCAAAGCGGGCGAACTCCGGCGACGCGGCCATGCGTTTGCGGAATTCGTTCATGCGAAACGCAGCGGGGTACAATTCATTGCGCTCCAGAGTGCCGGGAATGGCCTACTCAGACAAACTCAAAACATTCGTCACGGTGGCACTGTCAAGGGTGACGCTGCTGCGCGTAATGGCCACCACGCGGAAGCCACCCACACGATCGCCCATGACGACCGTCTTGCCGTTCACGACGGCCAACGGACGGCTGGGGTGAAAGGAGATTCCCTGGAGTTTTGGAGCCAGCAGTTGGGGCGGCTCAACCAACGACGTGGCTGGCAGCGTATTCGTTCCGGGTTCTGCGGGCATCGTCGCGGGCGGTAAGACCGGCGGCAGTGGTGCGACGATCGCCGGCTTGGAATCAACCGTCCCGGCGGTTGCGGGTTCGTTTGCGGATCGGGCGGCCACGCGAAGTTCGCCAGCTGCTTTTTGCGAAACCAACCAGACAAACATGCCGCCCAGCACAAGGACCAACATCAAAGCCAACGCCAGTCCGACAAACAACAGGGGCGCGCGGGCGGGGTTGGGTTGCTCAAGTTCGACCGGGCGGAATTGCAACGGCGGGGTCGGCGGCGGGTTTTCCTGCTGCGTCTGTTTGGCCTGTTTGAGGGCGTCGTTGATCATACTCATAGTCTAAATGTTTCCTTCGAGTTCCCGGATGGCGAGGCCGACGGTGTTGAAGTTGATTCGCCCGGTCTGTTTGACGAAGCCGGCGAGGAGCGCTTTGTCGCAGAGCGCATTTACCAGGCGTGGAATGCCACCGCTGTAACGATGCACGCGCCAGAGCGCCGGTGGCGTGAAATGCGGTTCGCCGTTGGCGCCGGAGACGCGCAAGCGATGCCGGATGTATTGCGTCATCTCAAAGCGCGAGAGCGGGGGCAGATGGAAGCGCACCGTAATGCGCTGACGAAGCTGGCGCAGCTTCGGGTTGTTCAACCGGTCGCGCAGTTCCGGTTGGCCCATCAGGACGATCTGCAGCAGTTTACGTTCGTCGGTTTCGAGATTGGACAGCAGGCGGACCTGTTCGAGCAGTTCGTCGGTCAAATTCTGTGCCTCGTCAATGATGAGCACGGTGTCTTTGCCGCGCTCAACTTGCTGGAGCAGAAATTGATTGATGACGGCGAGCGTGCTCAGGCGGTCGAGGCCGGTCACGGGCAGACCGTATTCCAAGGCGATGCCTCGCATGAGTTCGTCCGCGCTCATGACCGGATTCAAGATCAGCGCGGTCGAGTAGTGTTCGTCCAGCTGTTCCAAGGCCGCTCGGCAAAGCGTGGTCTTGCCCGCACCGACTTCGCCCGTGAGTTGAATAAAACCTTTCCGCTCGCGGATGCCGTAGAGCAGATGGTTGAACGCCTCCCGATGCTTCGTGCTGTAAAACAGGAATCTCGGGTTCGGCGTAATGTCGAACGGCGCGCTCTTCAAATGGTAGAATTCCTGGTACACGTTGGATAATTAGCAGAACGAGTGCCGCTGGGAGCAAATGCATGAATTCAGCGCGAGTGCGTCAAACAACCGGTCAACGTGCCCAATTACGTTACGCAAGGCGCGACTCACCTTCAACCAGCCAGAATCTTCTTCGCCGCCCTCATCAGTGCCTCCGCCTCCGCCTGCGTCCCAATGGTGATCCGCAAATAATCCCGCACGACCAGCGCCCGAAACCAGCGCACAAGGATTTTTTCCGTGCGCAATTTCTTCAGCCAGACCTCTGCGGAAAACTGGGGAGGTCGGACGAGAATGAAATTGGTCTGGCTGGGCAACACTTGGAAGCCGAGCTCGGTGAGATCGCGATCCAGGCCGGCTCTTGTGGCGATGATCCGGCGGAAATTTGCACGGTAGTAGGCCAGGCCGTCGAGCGTCGCTTCGGCGGCAATCTGGCCCAGGCCGTTCACGTTGTAGCTATCGCGGATTTTGTGCAGCGCGCCGATCAGTTCCGGATCACCAACGAAATATCCGACGCGTTGGAAGCAAAGCGAGTATGCCTTGGAGAACGTTCGCGCCACGAGGACATGTGGATGCTTGAGGGCGAGGGGCAGAGCGTTCGCGTCGGCGAAATCCACATAAGCCTCATCCAGCACCACGACCCCCCGTTGCGCCAAACAGAGCGCTTCAAGTTCCTCCGCTGAATACCCGTGACCGCTCGGCGCATTCGGCGTCGTGACCAGCGAGAGGGCGGCGTTGAACTTCCATTGCCGGCGGCGTTTCAGCTCGGCAACCCTGGGCAGGCTGAAATCGGAATTGAGCGGCACCGCATTGGTTGCGGCGCCGTGGGTTTCGGCCAGCACCGGGTAAAGCGAATAGCTGGGCGTGAAATACTGGACGAGCGACCGCGAATCATTCCGCATTCTGCGCTCCGCACTCCGCATTTCAGTGAACGCCCGCACCGCCAGCGCCAGCAATTCATCCGAGCCGTTGCCGACGATGATGTTCTCC
>JANOHH010001279.1:0-3667 GCA_031406395.1 Verrucomicrobiota bacterium
GTGCTGGCGCTGATCAAGATTGGGGCGCAGCTGGTGCATCAAAAGGCGGATGTTTATTACAAATACAAGGCGGGCGAACTGCGGCTTAAGCTATGGGAGCGGCTCAACGCCCGGCTTGGGGTATGTATTGGGTTGCTAAACGGTTTGGTCTACCTGGTATTGATCGCCATGGTGATCCACGCCTTCAGCTATTGGACAGTACAAATGGCGGCGGGCGATACCGACCCGAAAGGAATGCGGCTCTTGAATCAGCTCGGCCGCGATCTGCAAAGCACCGGAATGGCGCGCGTCGCCAAAGCCGTGGACCCGATGAGCGACACCTTTTACGACACGGCTGATCTAGCCGGGCTGTTGTACCAAAATTCCCTGTTGGAAGCGCGCCTGCTGCGTTATCCAGGGTTTCTTTCACTAGGTGAACGCCCCGAGTTTCAGACGCTTGGGCAGGACACCGCCTTCGCCGAAATGCGATTGAAACAAACACCGGTGCGCGAGGTTCTGCAGCATCCGACGGCGAGAGCCGTGTTCGACAATCCGGAATTGCTGCGGCTCGTTTGGGTGACGGTGCAACCGGACTTGAAGGATTTGGGCAATTTCCTTGAAACCGGAAAATCAGCGAAGTATGACGGCGAACCCATCTTGGGTCGGTGGAGCTTTGACGCGAACGCCTCCGTCCTGGCGTATCGCCGCACCCGCCCTAATGCGACGGGCAATGAAGCGGCAAAGTTGCGATCATGGATGCATGAAAAATTCCCCAAGAGCAGCATCGTGGCGGCGCCCGATCACATGCTGGTCATGAAAGCCTTTCCTGTCATCAAATTGCAGCCCGGCCAGCCGTACAGCGGCGAAGCCAGGAATTTGAAAGGTGAGTGGAAAGTCAGCGGTGATTACGAACTGACGCTCGAAGGTGGCACAGACAAGCGCACGGCCAGGATGGACGGCAGCCGATTGATCATCTCCGGCGATGGCGCCCAGATCGCGTTCGTCAAAGAAGACTGAACTGCAAACTAATCGGCCCAGCACAAAAGGCGCAACTGGCTGGTTGCGCCTTTTGCTTTAATCTTTTTGCAAAACGATTTAGCGCGGTACGATGGGCATGCCATTCACGCGTTGGGGGGCGCCGAGGCCGGGAAATTCGCCGAACAGGGAGTCGCCCGAGCGTAATTGAATGGCCGGGTTGGTGCTGTTTTCGAACAACAGGCCGCTCGGCGCGGCACCAACCGCAACGAGACCGGCTGGCCCCGGCTGGCGCCCTGCCGGGGACTCAACCCTTGCCATGCCATCGGTCGTGATCGTGAGGGATGGTGGCGCGTTGTCAGACTTGAATACTCCAACGATTAACAATCCGCACGCGGCCGCGGTGAACAGGCCGGACACCGCAGGCCGGTGTTCGATCAGCCGCCAGAATCGTCGCACCCACAGCGACTGGGAAACAATTTCTTCAAAGGATTCAAACCGGCTCCCCGGCGTGCCCGCCCGGATTCGGGAAAGCACCTGAACCGAGAAGTCGTTAAAGTAGCGGGGTGGCGGTGATTCATGCTGCTTCAATTTAAGCAACCGGCACAACTGATCAAAATTTTCCGGTTCGGCGTTCATACTTATTTGAGATAATCTACCAGGTAACCCTGCAACTGCTGACGCGCGTAAAACAACCGCGACCGGACCGTTCCCACATTGCACTCCATGATCTCCGCAATTGCTTCGTGGGCCAGCCCCTGCACATCGTGCAAAGTTACTACCAATCTGTGTGGTTCTGACAGTTTTTGCATCGCTTCGTTCAATTTTTGTTGCAGCTCGCTTAACACTGCATCCCGCCGGGGGGTTTTCTCCGAGATCAACGCCACCAAGTCCGGATCGTTCTCCGCGCTGAAATCCAGATCGTTCAGGCTCATAGCCGTCCGGTTCTTGCGCTGTTTCAGAAAGTTCAGTGTTTTATTGACGGCAATGCGGTAAACCCAGGTATAAAAACTGGAGCCGCCCTTAAATGTTTTAAGCGCCTGATACGCTTTGATGAACGCCTCCTGCGCGAGATCATTCGCGTCCTCGTGGTTGGACGTCATGTGATAAACGGTCGCGTAAATGCGCTGCTGATAGCGCCGTACCAACTCGTCATAGGCTGCCAAATCGCCCTTTTGCGCCCGACGCACCATGGCATCCTCCTCCACCCGGTTGACCGAAGCCAAAGGTTTCGCGGAATCGGCAGCAACCGCCAACGCCGGGGCAGACTCATCCCCCGCTGCCGCCGAGTCTGCCGGATTTGAACTCATTCCGAGAGGACGGCCGTCTGCCGCGCCAAGTACTCCGTCACGGCGAACAACCCGGCTCGCCCCTCCGACTCCGGCAACGCCCGCAGGCTCTGGCGGGCCTGAGCGAGATACCGCTCAATCAATTCCCGCGACGGCCCAAGCGTCGCATGGCGCGAAAGCAACTCCTTCACGCCCAGAAAAGCGCCGGGCTCCCAGGACTGCACCATCGTTTCGAGCCGCGCGCGGTCGGTCGCGTTGGCGCGCTCCCAAGCCAGCAGCACGGGATAGGTCAACTTGCCCTTCGCGAGATCGGTGCCCAGCGACTTGCCCGCTTTGAGCTCCGTGCCAAACAAGTCCACGCAATCATCGTAAATCTGATACGCCGTGCCGAAAGCAAGACCGAACTCACGCAAGGCGGCCCGCTGGGAAGGGGTTGCACTGCTCAAAAATGCCGCCAGTTCGCACGAGAGCGCGAACAACTCCGCCGTCTTCATCTCCAGCACCCGGAGGTAATCCCGCCGGGACAGCTCAAAATTCCGGCGATGCCGGGTCTGTAAAATTTCACCGGAGCAAACCGTGTTCGTCGCCGACGCCACCGCCCGGCAGATTTCTGGCGTGGGGAAACTGGCCGCGAGTTTGAGCGATTGGGCGAAAAGGCAGTCACCAAACAGCACAGCGATCTCGTTGCCCCAGTTCGCCGCCAGCGTCAACTGGCCACGCCGGATTTCCGCCTCGTCCATCACATCGTCGTGGACGAGCGTGGCGAGATGGACCATCTCGATGATGACCGCAACGGTGACGTGGGAATCGTTGGTCTGGCCGAGCGAATTGGCCGCCAGCGCAACGAGCGTAGGCCGCAGGTGTTTGCCGTGACCATTGAGAGCGTATTCGGCGTATTGAGCGAGCGCGGGATCGAACTCGTTGACCTGTTTAGCCAACCGGCTAGCGACGGACTCCAGAAACGGTTCGACCGGTTCGACGATGTGTTTCCAGTAACCGGCGGGCTCCAACTGTGGTGCGGTCTCCGCCCCTACTTTTGACGCAACTGCCAACATGTGGAGTTAATGTATGTTTTAGTTACGGTGTTAGTCAAACCCCTTGTGCCGGAGAGGAAGTAACGCAGTTCAGTTCTTCGACAATTGCCGCTCAAGCCTTTGCACTTCTGACCTCCGACCCAGCGCCAGAAGAGCTAGGGCGGATTGATTACTGCCGTCGGCCAAAGGGCGTCCTTGCCAGACCACAAATCAAATCTATTCGTTGCCACCAGCGAAGTCGGATCACCACCATCATCACGCCCGTCTTCGCCCACCGAATAGAGTGTGAACGACCCACCGGCAGTGAGCCGATAGCCGAACGGCTTGCCGCTCATTGGATCGAGCGGCACGGCCAGCAGAAGTTCCGGCACGAGCGCAGCCAGATCTTCC
>JANOHH010001307.1:0-3044 GCA_031406395.1 Verrucomicrobiota bacterium
GTCGAAAGCAGGTTCGTACCCCAGAAGGTCAAGAGCATGAAGACAAACACGGCGACGGTGCCGAGGGCGAACCGGCGGCCGGCGAACGAAAACTTCATCCGGCTGAACAAGAGTCCCGCATACAAAAGCCATAGGAACGCTGACCAAAGTACTTTCGTGTCCTGCCAGTAAGCCACGCCCTCCGGTCGGGGCAAGCGCCCACCCGCCATCAGTCCGAGAGTCAGCAGTACGAAGCCCACGAGGACAACGCGGTTGGTGACGACGTCGAGCCTTTGGATGGGCGGCAGCAGCGAGAACACGGCGCGGAGCTTGTTGAACTTGAGATTGTGTTGTTGGGTGAGAAACATCACGGCGGCGACGGTGGCCAGACCGAACGCGCCGTACGCCAGCATGATCAGGGCGGCGTGCAAACTGCCGAGGGCGCCACCGAACTCCGGCTTCGGTCCGTGGGGGGGATCCAAGGAAGGCATCAGGGCGAATACGCTGATGGCGAACAACCCGGGAGCAGCGAAAGCGCCCACAAAGCGAAAGCGATGGAACAGACCCAGGAGGACATAACTAAGCGTGATCACCCAGGTAAAAAACATCATCGCTTCGAAAAGGTTGTTGACCGGGCAGCGATCGAGGGAGAACCCGCGTCGCGCCATGGCGGAGGTGTGAAAAGCAAAGGCCCCGAGCAGCAGCAGATAATTCACCCGATCATCCCGCCGAAAGCCCTTTCGCCAGAGAAAAATGGAGTAAACCGTGCTCACACCGTAAAGCACGACGGCCAGCAGGAAGGAATGTCGATCAGTGAACCAGTCCACGGTGACAGATTAAACCGGTGGGGCAGGGGAGCAAGCGACAAGTGTGGGGCCGGTCGGCAAAACGCGCGGGCAGCTGCGCGGGTGCTCGCCCGGAGGTCCCGGACCGGATCCGGGGGCGGTGAATTTTTCGGAAAGTGAAAATCGTCCTTGAAGGTTTGACAGTGACTCCGGGTTTGGGTATCCCAACCTGCGTATGCAAACCAACACAAGCTTCAACTACCTGGCCTGGGGATCGGATAACATTGCCTATGGTCCGGTGGAGTTGCCCGGCCTGGTGGCGTGGATCAAACTCGGTCGGGTGACCGCCGACTCCTGGGTGTTCCGGGAAAAGGACAGCACTTGGGCGCGGGCGTCGGACCTGACTGAACTCAAGGTCTTGTTCAAATCCAAACTGCCGCCCAGTGTGGCCGCCGCGGCTGACGCCATGGGCATCCAACCCGGTTCGTTGCGCCGCATCAAAATGTTGGCGGACGTGGATGAGCGCTTGCTGGCGTCGTTGCTGACCTACCTGGAAGTGGTCAAAGTGCCGCCGTCCGGGACGGTCGTCACCAAGGGCGAACAGGGGGATACTTTGTTTATGGTGTTGGAAGGGGAACTCCGGGCGCGGGTGATGATCGATGGCCGGGAATCGACTCTGAGCACCATGGGCGTGGGCGAGTGTTTTGGCGAACTGGCGCTGGTGGACCACGGGCCGCGCTCGGCTGATGTGCTGGCCAATGAGCCCAGCGTCCTGGTCAAAATGTCCGCGGCCGCCTTAAAGAAGATGTTCGCCGAGGCCCCGGCGCTGGCGGCCCCCTTCATGTTCGCGCTGACCCGAGTGATTACCCAGCGGGTGCGGGTGTTGACCAAGCGTTACGAGGATTCCATCCACTTTGCGCGCACGGCTTCGGCGGTTGGGTCCGGCGGAGTGTAGGTCGGCTGCCGCTGGGATCCGATGGCATTGTCCCGTGGGTGACTCCCCGTTGCGGCTTTGGTTTCTGACCCGCGCCACCCAGGTTTCTGGTTTTCATGGCCGCAGCTTGATCGGCACCGGCTGCGAGGATGAACCGGAACTTCGAAATAGAATTCACCGAAAGCAGCCAAGGAAGCGAAGCGAACCGGCTTTCGGCTCAGTGCCACTTTGGTGGAAATGACGCCGACGCGACTCGCATCTCCATCCGGCTTGGCTAGCTTTGCGGCCTTCCGTAATCGGACTTCAGTCTTCGGGTTGGATTGGTTTGTATCGAACTTTGCGGTTCAGGGTTGAATGCTCACGCGGTAGAAGAACGGGCCGGGGCCGACGGCGGTCGTGTCGGTGTAACTCGTCGTGCCGGCCTGCCCGACAATGACGTCCAGTCCTGAAAATGGCTGGGGCCCCCCGAGGTTGGTGGCGCGTTCCAGGAAATAATTGCGATTGGTCACGCTCTCCCAAGTCACGGTAAGCCCTGCCAAGGCTTTCGTGGGACTGAACAATTGTAGCGCGGACAACGCATTGGTGGGCACCGTGCCGGCAATCCATTCCTGCCAGTTGCTGGGACCGTCACCATCGGAGTCGGTGGCATCCGCCGCGGCATCGGGGGTCAAACCGTATTGTAGCAACCAGGCGTAGGAGATGGTCGAGGCGGGCGTTGGAAATTCGTAAGCGCCGATGTCCACCGTGCCACCCGCGATCCGCGGATTGCCGTCGAGATCGGGACCGTCCGGCACGTAGGCGTTGAGGCCGGAGTTGATGCAGGGCGAGTTGGATTGCAGGCGCAGGTTGCCAAGGGCGAAATCCACGAAGCGTGGATCGCGGGTGAGATTGCCAAGACCGCTGGCGGGCCGCGGCGTGGTGCAGCAGTAATTCAAGGTGCTGTTCCAATAATTTTCACCAACCGTGGCGGTGTTGAAAAGGACGATGCAGTTGCTCAGCGAGCCGTAATAGGCTCCCCCGCCGTAGTCTGCTGCGTTACCGGTCAACGTGCAGTTTGCCAAGGTACTGTGATACGCCCCGCCACCGTACTCCGCCCAGTTTCCACTTAGCGTGCAATTGTTCAACTTGCCGGCGTACGAGCCGCCAGCCCAGATTGCGTAATTGCCGGCGATCGTGCAGTTGTCCGCTCTGCCGGGATCCAAAAAAACTCCGCCGGCGAAAGTCGCCGAGTTGCCCGTGATCGTGCAGTCCGAGAGAGAGCCCCAGAAAGCCCCGCCGCCGAACTCAGCCGAGTTGCCGCTCAACGTGCAATGGTTCAGGGTGCCACGATACGTGCCACCGCCGTC
>JANOHH010001326.1:0-9335 GCA_031406395.1 Verrucomicrobiota bacterium
TACCAACAGCGATTCGTGTTCATTCGTGGTTTCTGATTCATGAGTCCTCCTCCCAACTGGTCCAAACTCCGCGCCGACTTTCCGATCCTGGACCAAAAAGTCCACGGCAAGCCGCTGATCTATTTCGACAACGCCGCCACGTCGCAGAAGCCGCGCGCGGTGATTGACGCGCTGGTCCATTACTACGAGCACGACAACGCCAATGTCCATCGCGGCATCCACGAGTTGAGCAATCGCTCCACGATTGCGTTCGAGGGGGCGCGGACGCGCGTCGCGCGGTTCCTCAACGCCCACAACGCAGACGAAATCGTTTTTACCCGTGGCACGACCGAAGCCATCAATCTGGTCGCCAATTCCTGGGGCACGAAAAACCTTAAGGCCGGCGACGTGATCCTCCTCACCGAGCTGGAGCACCACAGCAACCTCGTCCCCTGGCAAATACTGGCCCAGCGCACCGGCGCGAAGATCGCCTACGTACCGGTCACCGGCGATGAAGGTTTGCTCGACCTGACCAAGCTCGACTCCCTGCTCACCAAGCCAGTGAAGATCTTTTCGCTGGTTCACATTTCGAACTCCATGGGCACGGTCAATCCCGTCGCCGACCTCTGTGCCCGCGCACGCAAACTCGGCATCGTCACGCTCGTGGACGGTGCCCAAAGCGCCGGGCATTGCCCCGTGGACGTCCAAGCCATCGGTTGCGATTTCTTCGCGTTCTCCGGCCACAAAATCTGCGGCCCCACCGGCATCGGCGTGCTGTGGGGCCGCCAGGAATTGCTCGACGCGATGCCGCCGTATCAAGGCGGCGGCGAAATGATCTTGTCCGTCGGCTACCAGCAGACCGAGTTCAAACGCGCGCCGCATCGGTTCGAAGCCGGCACGCCCGACATCTCCGGCCCCATCGGCCTGCACGCCGCGATGGATTACCTCGACGCCATTGGCCGTGAGCATATCTGGCGGCACGACCAGGAACTCGCGCACTACGCCTACGACCAGCTTGCCGCGTTGAAAAACATCCGCCTCTTCGGCCCGAAGACCGGCCGCGCTGGCCTCGTGAGTTTCCTGCTCAAGGATGTCCACGCCCACGACGTGGTGACGCTGGCGGACCAAGCGGGTGTGGCGTTGCGTGGCGGGCATCATTGCACGCAACCGCTGATGCACAAACTTGGCGTCGAATCCACCGCCCGTGCGAGCTTCTACTTCTACAACACCAAAGCCGAAGTGGACCGGTTTGTGGAAGTGGTAAAGGAGATTCAGAAATTCTTCGCCGCTTGAAACCACGAATGGACACGAATTCACCTAACACGGCTTTGCGCCGCAGCCACAGGTTTTGGAGTGCGCGGACTTGTCCGCGCTTTGCACAGGCGACTTGTCGCCGTCGACTGCAACGGGGCGTTCCATTCCTTTCGCGGAACGCTGGACGCGGCGCTGCTTGGCCGACGAGTCGGCCAAGCGGCCAAAGCGGTGACGAGTCACCGCACTCCAAATCTTTGTCGTCCGTGCGCGAAGTTCCGTCATTGTAATACGAATCGGTTTAGCCGCAAAAAGGCACAAAGGGCGCAAAATGATTCTCCTGCTTGCCGCGCCCAGCGGATTCCTTCTCCGCATCGGATGGGGAGAAGGTGGCGCAGCCGGATGAGGTGTTCTCGGGGAGTGGAGAGGGGCTGGGGGTGAAGGCTTCCGGTGAGGTGTCAAAATTCAACCCATCGCTCGTTGAATCCGCCGCAGCAACCGCGCTTCATTCTTCCGCGCCAGTTCATGTTCCCAGACGCGCAATACACGCCAGCCGGTGCGCCGCAACGCCCTAGTCACCAGCGCGTCGCGGGTTTTGTTTCCCGTCAATTTCTTCCGCCAGAATGCGCGATTGTTCTGCGGCTGCGTTGCGTGCCTGGGACAGCCGTGCCAGAAACAGCCGTCCACAAAGATCGCGAGCCGCAGTTTGAAGAAGACAAAGTCTGGGCGGACAGTTAGTTGATAGTTGCGAGTTGATGGTTGGGAGTTCCGACCCCGCTGTTTCCGTCTCTCAACTCTCAACTTTGAACTCTCAACCGCGACGCGCACATGCCTTCTCCAACCCGAAATCTTATGTGCGCGGAGCAACTCCGCCAGCGCCAGTTCCGTGGCCTTGTTCCCGCGACATCGGATTCGTGACATCACTTCCGAGCGCTTCGCTTTGGTGAATACGTCAGGCATTTGTTTTTAACCGCAGATTACGCGGATGTACGCAGATTCCGACGGCGCGCGGCGGTCCGACCCGCAGCAACTTCCGCAATGTTTGGTGGGGCGAGCGTCCTCGCGAGCCGTTCCCCGAGCTGGCTCGTCAGTAGCCTCGCCCCACCGGCGGCGGCTCACAGAGCCGCGCTCCGGTCACACCACCACCGTCTCGTAAAGCGCGGTGATGTTCTTGGACGCCACGCGAAACTGACTCCGCCACCGGAAGCGCTGAAAACTTTTAACGCAAAGACCCAAAGGCGCAAGGAGATCGAAAGCCGTTCCCGGCAATCTTTGGGCTCGCCATTTATTGCCGCCCGCCCGCGTTTGGCTCTGACCTGCGCCTGTGCGTCTTGGGCCTTTGCGTTGAATATCGCCCGCCGGAGTTCCGCCGTCCGGGATGGTAGGGTCGGCGCGCTGCGCCGACCGCGATGCGTGCAGCGTCGCAATCCTTGCCGAAGCGTTCCGGCCCTGCACGGGCCGGGGACGTCGCAGCGCGACATCCCTACCACCAATCTTGCGGAGGCACGATGTCACGTCGGCTTTTGGTTTTAACCACGGATGGACTCCGATGAACACGGATTCCTCATATAAGCCAAGCAATTGCATTGTTCTATACTAGAACAAAACTTTTGAACTTAACCTGGTAGCCTGGCGGCGCGATGGCCCAAGCCAGCCAGAATCTTGTCGGGGAACGCGTGAAGGAAGCGCGCAGCAAAGCGCAGCCGACCATCACACAGGACGAACTTTCCAAACGGCTTTCCAAGTTGGGTGTTTCGATTGACCGGGCGGGTGTTGCAAAGATTGAAACCGGGATTCGCGGCGTTCTCGACTTCGAGATTGTTGCTCTCGCCAAAGTTTTGGATGTCAAAGTGACTTGGCTGCTTGGGGTGAAGGAGTAGCAGACATGGCCGCCTTCTACCGAGCCACGCTTGCGGACTTTCTTGTTCATTCTCCCGACGAGATTCTTGGCGCGCTTCTGCGCTCCTACCAACACAACGAATTGCAGAAGCGGCAGACCAAGGCATGGGAAAAGGAGATTCAAGTTCTGAAGGCTGCGTGTGCAGAACTCATCCGCCTTGCTCCCATCTCGACAAAGTGGGCGCTGCTCTTGGAGTATCCAATTCCCCGACGGCACAAGCGACTTGATGCCGTGTTGTTGGCTGCGGATGTGATCTTTTGCCTCGAATTCAAAACCGAAGACAAGGCGCATAGTTTGCAACCTCAGCGGCAAGTCGAAGATTACGCGCTCGATCTTCGTGATTTCCACGAAGCCAGCCGTAACCGACGCATCGTGCCGATGGTTGTTATACCGAGAGCTCCAGCCGCGGAGTCTTCCACCATTCAGATTTCCACCGATGCTGTTCGTGACGTAAGACTGACCAATGCTTCCGACCTCGCGCAAACGATTTTGACAGCTTTCAACTTGGAGCATCGCGCTGACTCACTGCCGATTGAACCTGCGGCTTGGGACAGCTCTCCGTATCGTCCCGTCCCGACCATAATCGAAGCCGCTGAGGACTTGTTTGCGGGTCACGATGTTAGCGAAATTGCTCACTCCCACGCAGGCGCAACCAACCTGACGGTTACATCTGACCGTCTCGTTGAAATTATTCAGCAGGCGCAGCGGCAGTCGGAGAAAATCATCTGCTTCGTCACTGGCGTCCCCGGCGCTGGTAAAACACTTGCGGGTTTGAATGTCGTTCACAATCCAGCCTTGCGGCGTGAAGGCCGTCCAGCCGGTGTTTTTCTTTCTGGCAACGGGCCACTTGTGAAAGTCGTTACCGCTGCGATTACGCGCGACCACAAACGCCGAATTCGCGAAACCGGAGGCCAGCGCACTGTTCCGACACTCATTCAGAACGTCCATGTATTCGTACGGGAAGGACTGGAGAAAGCCGACAAGCCAGCGGTGGAGAGAGTGGTCGTGTTCGATGAAGCTCAGCGCGCATGGAATGCGGATCAAAACCGAAAGAAGAACGGAATCGAAGTCTCCGAACCAGAGACGATGCTCTCGATCATGGATCGCCATCAAGGCTGGGCGGTTCTAATCGCCCTCGTCGGAGGCGGGCAAGAAATCCACAACGGCGAAGCCGGTTTAGCAGAGTGGGGCAAAACGCTGCGCGAAAAATTTCCGACGTGGAAAGTTGCTGTCTCACCGAAGGCGCTTGAACAGAGTGCAAGCACTGCCGGCCATCGGTTGTTCGCGGATGGAAACCCTGGCACACTGGCAATTCACAAAGAGCCATCCCTCCACTTGGAAGTGAACGAGCGTTCATTCCGCGCCCAGAAGCTTACTGATTGGGTTGAGGCTGCCTTGGCGGGCGATGCCACAAAAGCAGCAGCAATAGTTCCCGACTTACGCGACTTCCCGTTTGCTATCACACGATCACTTGATACAGCTCGTAAATGGCTTCACAAGCGAGCGCGAGGGCAACAACGCGCCGGGCTAGTTGCGAGTTCAGGGGCGATTCGGCTTCGGGCAGACGGCCTCGAATTGTCTTCCGGCTTTCGGCAAGGCAATCGCGACATCTACGTGCATTGGTTTCTGGCTCATCCACCGGATATTCGTTCTTCCAACCAACTCGAAGTCGCAGCGTCCGAGTTTGAATGCCAAGGACTGGAACTCGACTGGATCGGCCTCTGCTGGGGCGGCGACTTTTCTTTCGACGCCACAAGCGGCGGCTGGGCATATCGGAATTTCAGTGGCTCACGTTGGGGCAACTTGAAGAACGAAACCGAGGAACATAAAATTGATCGTCAATATCTTCTCAACACTTACCGCGTTTTGCTGACGCGCGCTCGGAGGGGAATGATTCTCTGGATTCCGCAAGGCGATGTTTCTGACGAAACGCGACTTCCAAGCTGCTTTGATCCAACCGCGGATCATTTGATTCGTTGCGGATTATCAGCGATTTGATGATTCCGCAGAGAGGTGAGATGATTCATTTCAGCCAGACAACTTTGATTTCCTTTTCCACTTCCTTGAATTCCGGGTCGCCGGTGAGGAGTTCCGCGTTCTTGATCTTGGCCAGCGCGGCGGCGAAGCAGTCGGCGGAGGACATTTTGTGCGTGGCTTTGTAGATGGCCGCCTGCCGGGCAATCGTGAGGTCATCACCCACGCCCACGATGTCAATGGGCAGTGTCGCGATGGCGCGGGCTTGTTGTTCGGCGGCTTCCTGCGAAACTTCGCGCATGGTGTTGTAGTAAATCTCGCCCCAGTTCACGACGCTCAACAGTAGCTTGTGTTTTTCCGCCGCCGCCTGCGACAGCAGTTTTTCCACTGCTTCCGCCGCCGGTTCGTCCTCCAGGAACGCGATGAGCGCCCAGCTATCCAAAACTTTTGTGGCCATAGTCAGTTCAAATCGAAGCCCTCACCCCCAGCCCCTCTCCCATCCGATGGGCGAGGGTAGCGTCGGACTCTCCCCGATCGAGGCGGAGAGGGTGAGTCTTTCGCGTGGTTGGCGTAGTTCGCGTAGTTCGCGATTTCATTTGTGCCCTTTGTGCGTCTTTGTGGCAATCGGTCAGAGTTCTCGTTCCGCTTTGCGATCTTCCATCATCGCCTTCATCACCCCCTTGCCTTTGAGCGAACCGCGCAGGCCGCGAATGAATTTGGTGGTGACGGGTTTGATGAGAATGCCTTCGGGCGTGGACTCAACGTAAGCCCGCGTGCCTTCCTCAATCTCAAATTCCTTCCGCAAGCGCCGGGGAATGACCACCTGACCTTTGATCGAGAAGTAATCCGATTCCGCTTTTGTGGCTACAGTCATGCTACAATCTTACATTTACACAAACGTAAGTCAACAACTTCTTTGTTAGAAGTTACTCGCAATGTTTCCACTGGCTTGCCCTGGCTGGTTTGGCCTTTCTTGCGACAGTTTCATTCGTGTCCATCGGTGTTTATCCGTGGTCAAATCTGTTTTGTGTTCCTTGTGCTCTTTCATGGCAAAACTGTTTTCGTGGAGTTCGTGTATTTCGCGGTTACATCAGGCAGAAGTTGCCCTGTTCCTTGTCCTCGAAGCCGTGCTTTTTGCCGAGGCTCAGTTTCTTGGAGACGCCCGCGATGCTGAAGGGCGGGCAGGGAAAGCCGGCGCACCGGATGTCGTGCGCGGGAATGTCCGCCACGGCAGCGAACCCCACTATCCTCACCCGCCTGCGACCACCCGCTCCCATCCGATGGGCGAGGGAACGAAGCCGCCAATGCCACAGAAGAGGGCTATGCACGTAGGACAGGCTTCGCGCCCGTCTCTCAACTTTTTGGATAAAGGAGAACGGCCAGATTGATCGGAGACAGGCGGGACACACTGTCCTACGCCCTACGGCGGCGCGTCCTCGCGGAGGGCGTTGGTGGGGCGAGGCTCCGGACGAGCCTTCGGGCCGGGGATGGCTCGCGGGGACGCTCGCCCCACCGTGCGCTTTGATTTCCTCACGCGTCCACTCCTTGGCAGAGTGCCGCCGGGGTGAGCCCCAGCGCCTTGGCCAGCTTGGCGCCGTTCTTGATGCCGGGATTCCGCAAGCCGCGTTTGCAGGTTTGCACGCTGTTGCGGGCGCGCGCTCACAGCCTTTGCGCCACGCGGCGGAAGTGATAGCCAACAATCGCCAGCTCCATCCCGTAGCGGAACTGCCGGGGCCGCCGCAACAATGTGCTCCAGAAAAACCGCCAATACGCCATCCGCCCGCGATGCCACACACCCAGCAGCCAAAACGATTTCACGAACGCCTGCACGTCCACCCGCGACAACCGCAGGCTCGGGCCCGTCGGTCGATGATTCTTCATGAACGTCCGGATGCGCTGATAGTACGCACGCGGCTCGTACAGCTTCTTCATCAGTTCGCGATAGCCCGACTGCAAAAATTCCCGGTTCAACTTCGGCCGGAAGTTCAGGGTGGCATCCGTGTTGTTGCCGGTGCTCTTCGTCTCCAACCGGCCCTCGCGTTGCAAGCGCTGATACAGCCGCGTCTGCGGGAGCGCCGAGAGCAGACCCACCATCGCCGTCACCACGCCCGACCGCTGGATGAAATCAAACTGCCGCTTGAAAATATCCGGCTGATCGCTGTCGAAGCCCACGATGAATCCGCCCATCACCTGCAAACCGTCCCGCTGCAAGGTCTCCACCGCGGCCACAAGATCGCGCCCCTGATTCTGCACCTTGCGGCATTCCACCAGCGATTCCATCGACGGCGTCTCGATGCCCACGAACACCTTGGTAAAACCAGCCGCCACCATCAAGGACCGCAACTCCGCGTCGTCCGCCAGATTCACGGAAGCCTCCGTGAAGAAACCCATCTGCGGCTGCGTGCGCCGCCGCCAGGCGATCATTTCGTGCAGCAGTTCCCGGGTCCGGGTTTTGTTCCCGATGAAATTGTCGTCCACCAGGAACACCATGTCCTTCCAGCCCCGCGCCCGCAAAACTTCCAGCTCGGCGATTACCTGCGCTGGCGACTTCGTCCGCGGCACGCGTCCGTTCATCACAATGATGTCGCAGAACTCACAGTCAAATGGACACCCGCGCGAAAACTGCACCGCCATCGTCACGTAGGGTTTCAAATCAATCAGGTCCCAGCGCGGCACCGGCGAAAGCGCCAGGTTGGGCCGGTGCGCCGCCTGATAGATCTTTTGCAGCCGGCCCGATTCCAGGTCCGCCACCAGTTGCGGCATCAACTCCTCCGCCTCGCCCAGCACGAAATGCTGGATCTCCGGAAACGCCTCATGCCCCGTGGTGAAGAGCGGCCCGCCCGCGACCACTCGCTTGCCCAGCGCCGCGCACCGCGCCACCACCTCGCGCACCGACGCCTCATGCACCAGCATCGCGCTGAGCATCACCACGTCCGCCCGACGCAAGTCCTCCTCGCGCAACCGCGCCACGTTCAAGTCAACGAGCTTGAGCGACCACGCACGCGGCAGCAGGGCCGCGACTGTGAGCAAACCGAGCGGCGGGAAGGTGGACTGCTTGGAAACAAACCGCAGAACATGCTTGAAACTCCAGAAGGTGTCTGGCGTTTGCGGACTGACCAGCAGGACATTCATGAGCGGAAACTCCGGGCAAACCGGGGTCGCCTATCTGCGACCACCAATGCAAGGTAAACCCATCACCCAAATCCGACGAGTGAAATAATTCGTCGCATCGGCCGCCCAGCTTTTGTCCGAAATCAGCGCCGCTTGTGGTTTTCCCACCGGCTGCTACGCTTGCGGCCATGAGCAAGATCAAACTCCCGGCCACGGGCGAAGGTTATTTGGGCGAAACCATGGTCCACAAAATTTCCCGCGCTGTGGGCGTCGTGGAAAGCGTGACCGAGGCCAAAGCCGGTTGGCCACCGCAGATCACATTAAAACTGGCGGATGGCTCGATCAAAAAGGGCCGGCTCAGTGATTTTCGCGAGCCCAGTGTTGCTGAACGCGGGAAAATCTCCCCCGCGTAATCCTGCCCCACCGCCACCCGGAGACAGCAAAGTTGCATAGAACTCCTTGGGGCGGATCACGGCACTGGCTTCCGTGGCGTTGTCATGCAAGGACCGCCGTAATCAGCGCACAAACTTCCACCTGCACTGGATGGCACGCCCACTGAGTAACGCCAGACGCCGGATGCCCTTCAAATAATCCCCGCCAGCTCCTGCAAGACGTGCCAGTTGTCCAAGCGTTCCTGTTTGGCTTTGATCAGCGTTTCACTCGGGTTGCCGTCTTTGTCGAAGTGTTTCGCGAAGCGGCCTTCAGTGCGGGCGAAACGGATGAAGTCATAGACGTCGTTCGTCTTCGGTTCGATGAAGAAATCCGTTTTCTCGGACGGATTGCCCTGGAGACTGAGGCGCTGGGCGATCTTGTCGCCTTTGCGCGGATCGTAGATCAGCACTGGGAACGTGCGCGTGTCCACAGCGAGTTTGCTTTGCTCCATCGCCATGTTGTCGCCCACGCCATGTTCCGGCTGGCACGTTGTATAGACGCTCACCACCGCCGGTCCGTCGTATTCGTTGGCGGCAATGATGGATTTATAGAAGTGATTCGACATCGCGCAACTGGTCTGCGCCACGAACGTGTTCGGGTGCATCATACAAATATTCGCGAGTTCCTTGCGACGCTCGATCTTGCCGGGAATCTTTGTTCCATGGACGCTGAACTTCGTGTTCTGGCC
>JANOHH010001331.1:0-3521 GCA_031406395.1 Verrucomicrobiota bacterium
GCGGCGTACACCGCGGTGGACAGGGCAGAAACCGAAAAGGAACTTTGTTACCAGATCAATTCCACCGGCCCCGGCGTTCTGGCTGAGGCAGCCAAGAAAATCGGGGCATTGCTGGTGCATTACTCGACGGATTACATCTTCGACGGTACGAAGCCGACACCCTACGTCGAGACTGATACTCCGAATCCACTGGGGGCGTATGGGGAATCGAAACTTGCAGGCGACCAAGCCGTGCGCGCTTCCGGGGTGGACCATTTGATCTTTCGCTTGTGCTGGGTATACGGGGCGCGGGGGCAGAATTTCCTGCTGACGATGCAACGGCTGGCCCGGGAGCGTGAGAAATTGCGCGTGGTGCGGGATCAAGTTGGCTGCCCGACTTGGACGCGCATGATTGCTCAAGCCACCGCGTTCGCGCTCCAGCAAGTCACGCAGGGCGCCGATCGGTCGGCCTTCAACGGTGCGTATCATCTGGCGGCCAGCGGCTCGACGAGTTGGCATGGGTTTGCATCGCGGATCATCGAGTTGATGCCGGAGCCCAGCCGGAAGTGCCGAGAGATGGAGGGCATCACCACGGCCGAGTATCCCACCCCGGCCAAGCGTCCCGCCTACTCGGTTTTGAACTGTGACAAACTCCAGGCAACCTTTGGGCTGCGCCTTCCCGATTGGGAAAGCAGTCTTCGCCAAGTTTTAGATAAACCATGAACCTACTTGTCACCGGCGGCGCCGGATTCATTGGGTCAAACCTCATTCAGCACATCATTGACCAGCCGGAGATCGAACGGCTCGTCAATTTGGATTGCCTTACCTATGCGGGCCATCCGGCCAATCTGCGGAGTGTGGAGCCGCATCCGAAGTACGTCTTTGAAAACGTGGACTTGCGCGAGAAGGCCGCGGTGCTGCGTGTGGTCGAGCAGCACGGAATCAGCCACGTGATGCATCTGGCGGCAGAGTCGCACGTGGATCGTTCGATCACTGGGCCGGGCGACTTTATCAGCACGAACATCGTGGGCACGTTCAATCTGCTGGAAGCCTGCCGGGCAGCGTGGCATGACAAGTTTAAACCCAATCGGTTTCATCATGTCTCGACCGACGAAGTTTATGGTTCGCTCGGCAAAACCGGTTATTTCACCGAGACCACCCCGTATGCCCCCAACTCCCCGTACTCGGCGAGCAAAGCCTCGAGCGACATGCTGGTCCGCGCATATCATCACACCTATGGCCTGAACACAATCATTACCAATTGCGCAAACAACTACGGTCCGTATCAATTTCCGGAGAAGCTCATTCCTGTGGTCATCCAAAGTTGCCTGGTGCGCAAACCGATTCCGGTCTATGGCGACGGCATGAACGTGCGCGATTGGCTGTACGTCCATGATCATGCCGAGGCGCTGTGGCAGGTGCTCCGGCGCGGCAAAACGGCGGAAACTTACAACATCGGGGGCCACAACGAGTGGGCAAACATCAATATCGTGAAGCTGATCTGCGATTTGATCGACGAACTGGCGCCGCAACTGGGCGGGCAAACCCAGAAGCTTATCACCTACGTGAAGGACCGCGCCGGCCATGATCGTCGTTATGCCATCGACGCGTCGAAACTCCAGCAGGAACTCGGCTGGGTGCCGGCCTACACCTTCGAGCGCGGCATTCGGGAGACGGTGCAGTGGTATCTGAAAAACCAGGCTTGGGTGAAGACTGTGCTATACAAGTAACGGCCCGCAACCGTTGGCGGATTGAGGTTTGCTCCGAGCTTATTCCGTGGTGAACTCAGGGGCGATGAGTGACCAGTCTGAATTATGGTGGGCGTTCAAGTCCCGAACCTCCACCAGTCGTTTCCGCCGCTTGGCGGAGTTCCTTGCGTTGCGCCGCAACACCACCGCCATGCTCGCGGGATTGGTGTTGGCGGGCACGGGCGAGAGACTCTGGCTCGGTTTTGCCCCCAAGTATCTTGAAACTCTCGGCGCCGGTGTTTTCATCATCGGCCTGTTCGATGCGCTCCAAACCCTGCTCGGGGCTGCCTATTCCTATCCCGGAGGTACGATTACGGACCGACTTGGGCAGCGGCTATCACTGGCGCTGTTCACACTCATTTCCCTCGCGGGCTACATCTTGGTTTTGGTGTGGCATCATTGGCTGGCGTTGCTCGTGGGGGCGGTTTTGTTCGTGTCCTGGAGTGCGTTGTCCCTGCCCGCAACCTTTACCGTCGTGGCGACCTCTCTCCAACGCCACCAGCACACAATGGGGATGGGCGTGCAATCGCTGGTGCGCCGGGTGCCGATGATGCTCGGCCCCTTGATTGGCGGCTGGCTGATGACGCGGTTCGGCTGGGCGGACGGAGTCAAATATGCCTTGCTGCTGTGTTGCGCTCTCAATGGGTTGACGCTCATTTTTCAGAGTTTGCTGGTCCAAGCGGAGCGGAAAGTCGAAGCAAATGGGCCGATCACTTTTCGTCAGGTGGTCTGGTCTTTCACACCCATGCTGCGGGAGCTCTTGGTGAGCGATATTCTCATTCGCTTTTGCGAGCGGATTCCCTACGCATTCGTGATTTTGTGGGCGATCGACCATGGCGGCATCAGCGCGCAACAGTTTGGGTATCTCGTCGCATTCGAGATGGTCACGGCGATGGTTTGTTACATCCCGGTCGCGCACCTCGCGGACAAATACGGCCGCGGCCCTTTTGTGCAGGTCACGTTTGTGTTCTTCACCCTCTTTCCGATCACCCTGCTTTGGGCGACCAATTTTGGCTGGTTGGTCCTTGCGTTTGTGGTGCGCGGGCTGAAGGAATTTGGCGAGCCTGCGCGGAAAGCCCTGATCATTGTCGAGGCCCGGCCGGAACTGCGGGCGCGAACCTACGGCGCCTATTACCTGATTCGCGATTGAGTGGTGACCGGCGGCTCCTTGCTCGGGGCGTGGCTCTGGAGCATCAGCCCGCAGGCGAATTTCATTGGCGCGGCAATTTGCGGGGCCTTCGGCACTGGTTGGTTTTGGTGGACGCGCCGCCGCGAGCTTGCTAAAGCGACGTACTCGCAATGAATCCCCCCCTCAATTGTGCAATTTTCCGCTTGTCACCTGCCTCGGGTCGCCTATCCCTTAACCGACATGACCACGGCCAATAAGGTCACAATCCTCCGGATGCTGCTCGTCCCATTCTTCGTGGTCGAAGTGCTCTACTACGTCAAGACCGGGAATGAAGCGCACCGCCTTGTTGCGTTGTTGACGTTCGCGGTTGCGGCCATCTGTGACGGTGTGGACGGTTACATCGCCCGCCATTACAATCAATGGAGTGAACTCGGTACGATCTTGGATCCGCTGGCCGACAAGTTATTGCTGGTGTCAGGGGTGGTGCTGCTGAGTTTCGATCACGGCACGATGTTGGGCCAAATCCCTTATTGGCTCACCGGGACGATCATCGGGCGTGACTTGCTCGTATTAATTGGGTTGGTGGTAATTCGCCTGACGGTGGGCTCATCGACTCGAAGCGTTTCTCTATTCCCTTGTGCTTGTAGCCCAGTCGCTCCTCCAGC
>JANOHH010000001.1:0-7085 GCA_031406395.1 Verrucomicrobiota bacterium
GAAAAGCTTTGCGCGTTGCTCGCGTCGAAGATCAAAAAGATCGGCGACACGCAGATTATCATTAAGGCCGGGAAGGAACATCGTTTCGTCGTGGTTTTTCGCGGCAAGGGCCTTGAAGGGCCGCTCACGGACGCCGATCCGAACCGTGAGGGTTACGCGGTGACAACCGTCAAGCCCCGCGATCCCAGGAATGCGAAGCAGAAGAAAATGGCCGGACTGATCGCCGCCTTTTACAAGGCGGCGCTGCCGATTCTCGCGAAGGAAAAACCGGCCAACGGTTTTCTCATGCGCGGCATTGCGCATCAGCCGAATATTCCGTTGTTTGAAGATCGTTACCGGCTCAAACCGGTCGCCCTGGCCGTTTACCCCATGTACAAGGGACTTTCTCAACTGGTGGGCATGACCAAGATTGAAGGTCCGCAGACCATCGCGGAACAATTCGAGCGGTACCTGACCGAGTACGACCGCTTCGATTTCTTTTTCATCCACTACAAATACACCGACAAAGCGGGCGAGGACGGCAACTTTGCCGCCAAGAAAAAGGCCATCGAAGACTTCGACGCGGCGCTGCCCATTCTGTTGAAGAAGCGGCCCGACGTGCTGGCCATTACCGGCGATCACTCGACGCCGGTCGCCGCAAAAGGCCACTCATGGCATCCGCAACCGGTGTTGTTGAACTCGACATTGAGCGGTTCGGACAAGCTGGATCGTTTCACCGAGACAGGCGCGAACACCGGTTCGCTCGGCGTTTTCGAGGCGAAGTATCTGCTCCGGCTCATGCAAGCCAACGCGAAGCAGTTCGACAAATTTGGAGCGTAATGGCCCTTGCCCCGACTGGTCGAGGAACTCAAACGGGGGCGCGGGTGAGACGCTGGTGACCGCGAGGCCGATCGCCCATCGATAGCCGATGGGGCCGTGGCGTGCAGGCACAACCGGTGGTATCAATGGCGATCAGTTGTCCCTCAAGGCAATGCCACTTTATAGAACCGCTTGGTCTCTCCGGTGCCGCAATTTTCCTGGAACAGAACCGTACCGTTCGGGCCAAGTTGGTTCGTGGCTACGCACTCCCAGTCGGAAAGGTTTGTGCTCGTCAGCAACCGGCAAGATTGACCGCTCGGGCCGTAAGCGGTAATCCCGACTCCATTGCTGCCGGAACGGGTGATGGACAGGAAGGGCAACATGGAGCCGTATTCAAAAGCTCCGATGTCCGCGGCCAGACCGGCGCGGGGGAAGCCGCGCTGATCGGTCGCTGGAGCGGAGGCGCTCTCGCCCACATCAATCGCCGGGCTGCTTGCCAGCAGTGCCATCGTCAGTGTCGGGCCTCCGTTGTCCGCCAGCGGGCCGAGTTTCGGGTCGGTGTTGTTCAAACTCCCGACGTTCGTGAACGCGCAACTGCCATCGGAACTGAGGTTGTGGCCGGCATCGGTGATGGAGCCGGAGCAATTGCCCCCGGGAACATTGGTCGCCAGGATGGTGTTCACCAGCCTGCTATTCAGACCCTTCATTCCGCCGACGGCGAATCCATTTGTGCCGGCCACGCCGGACAACTGTTGGATGATCGGAGGATAGGTGTTAATGCCGCCCGCACCACCGCTGCCCCCAGTGCCACTCGTGGCGAAATTCATTGCAATGGTGCAGTTCGTCAGGAACAGCCCGTTGCTGCTCCAGATGACTCCCAAGCCACCGCCGCCGTTGCCACCGTTGCCACCAAGGCCCCCTGACTTGACGCCGGTCCCACCCGCACCCCCGCTACCACCGTTGCCACCGGTGACGGCGCTAGATGCCACGGTGCAGTTCGCCATCGTCAGGGTTCCTTGGTTGCACAGTGCCGACCCGCTGCCACTGCCTCCCACTCCACCTGTGCCGCCCGAACCCGCATAAGTTGCGTTGACGCCATTCACAGCGTTGCCGGCATTCCCGCCAGTTGCCACTGAACCCGGGCCAAAACTGCAATTCGCGAGTGACGCCGTGCCCGAATTGAAGAGCGCCCCTCCCCGGCCAACCCCGCCGGGACCGCCGGCACCACCATCTCCGCCGAACGTTCCATCCGACCCACCCGAGCCGCCAGTCCCGCCCACGCCTCCGACAACCGAATTACTTTCAAAGGAACAACTGCCTAACCCCAAAATTCCCGAATTCCACACCGCGCCGCCGTCAGCATTTCCTCCCGATGCGCCGGGTAATCCCGGGTGGCAACCGCCTAGGGGCGGCGACGTGCCGCCCAGCCCGCCCGTGACTGAGTTCCGCTGGAGAGTGCAGTCGTTCATGCTCAATCCTCCGGCATTGTAAATCGCCCCACCGAGGCCGTCATTGCCGCGCGAGCCAGGACCGGTCGCAGGCGAAGTGCCTGGCGAGCCAGTGGCGTGATTGTCGGTGAAATTACACTGACGCAAATTCATCTGACCACCCACGTTGTGGATGGCTCCACCTTTGGCTGGGTTGATAATCATGGGGTCCACCGCCACGAGCAACTGCGCGCGGTTGCCCATGAAGGTGCAGTTCGTGGCGTTGACCGTACCTCCGCGGCTGAAAATGCCCCCGCCGCAGCCGAAGAACGGAAAGTCGCCCATGTCGAAGCCATGGTGCGCGGAGTTAGTGAGAAAGGCGGTGCCTAGCAGAATGAGATTTCCACCCCCATTGAAGATTCCCGCCCCCGTGACGGCGTTACCATCGGCCACTGCCAGATTGATCAACGTGAGCGTCGTGTTTGTGGCGACGTAAAACACCCGCACGACGTTTCCGCCACTGATCGTGATTTGATGTCCACTGGCATCCAGCGTGGTGCTCACCGCATTCGTAATGGTGCTGGACAGTGTGATCGTGCCATCGCAGGCAAAGGTGACCGTTCCGCCACCGGCCAGGGCGGCGCGAAGATTTGTTTCGGTGCAGTTAGTCACTACGCCGCCGCTCCAGGCAGCCAAGGGCAGTAGGAGCAAAAACGCAATCGACCCTGCCGTTGCGGGTTTCTTGAACTGCATCAACAATCGATTTTCACATCCGATTTTAGTTTTCATAGAGGACTTCCTTTCCGCCATTTGACAGGTGGGTGGCATCATGGGTGGTACTGGGGTGAGGTTGCACAACTCCCCGGCGGCGTGGGACGCGAGAAAAATTGGTCGTGGCCGCCACCTCTTTCACGCGTATGAATGGTTTTATTCATCGAGCGCGATAGTGACGAATTCGCAACTGAAATTACTGCCGCACCTGGCTGATGCAATGGGGTGGGAGACGATTGGCGAAATGCGAACAATTATCATCAGCAAACAAAATCGTGACTGCTGAGTATGATAAGTATTACACTACCTTGCGGAGAGAGCGCCGGGCACTCTTGCGCGACGGCTTCCAATCAAAAAGTCGGCGGCCCGCGGTCAACGCCCCGGCGGCGATGAGAAGAATCGCCACACCTCGATTGGTTCACCACTGCAACTCCGGCAACCGCCGCGCTCGCTTTCCTCCCTGTCACCCGGAAGCCCGAAGGGGTTCAAAGCCCAACCGTGTTCATTCCGCAGCGGCTGACGTGTTCAAGCTGTTCAAAGGCCAGCGATGGCACCATCTGGGCAAGGGCGACAGTGGTCAACCTCGTCGGGAACCGAACGAAGACGGCGAGTGGAACTTTTGGAATGTGACCGGTTTTCAACGAGTAGCGACACGTTTACGGACTGGCCACTTTCACGCAGCGGAAGCCGACGTGGTTGGAGCCGGTGGTGACTTCGCCCTTGCCGCGCGTTCCGACCATGTAGCGGGTGCAATATTGATCCGTGCAAAGGAACGAACCTCCGCGATGCACGCGCTTCTTCTCCGTCGGTTCGGCGGGGTCATACGGGGAGGTCGGACCAGGCGGATTGCGCGCCACGCCGCCGCCCGCGAGTTTGAGGCGCGCATAATAATCCGGCCGATACCAGTCGCTGCACCATTCCCACACGTTGCCCGCCACGTCATAAAGGCCGTAACCGTTGGGCGGGAATGATTTTGCGGGCGCGATCCCGGCAAAGCCGTCGTCCCCAGTGTCCTTCACGGGGAACCGACCTTCGTAGATGTTGGCCATCCATTTGTCTTTTGGTTTCAACTCGTCGCCCCACGCGTAGAGCTTGCTGCTCAAGCCGCCGCGGGCCGCGAATTCCCATTCAGCCTCGGTCGGCAGACGTTTGCCCGCCCACTTCGCGTAGGCTTCGGCGTCCGGGTAGCCAATTTGGACGACTGGATATTTCTCCCGGCCCTTGAGGTCACTGTCCGGCCCGCTGGGATGCCTCCAGTTGGCGCCGTGCTGGTAGCGCCACCATTGGAACATGTCGTTCAGCTTCACCGGCCCGGGCGTCGGCGTGAAGACGGTCGAGCCGGCGACGAGATTCTCCGGCGGCGCGGTGGGGAACTCTTCCTTCGTCGGGGCGATCTCGGCAATGGTGCGATAGCCGGTGGCCTTCACAAATTTCTCAAACTGCTCGTTGGTCACTTCGGTCGCGTCCATCCAGAAGCCGTTTACATAGACGCGGTGAATCGGTTGGGCATCGCGGGTGACGCCCGGCTGGCTGCACAGCGATTCGCCCGATTCGTCGCTGCCCATTGAGAATTCGCCGCCGGGCACCCACACCATGCCTTCGGGCGCGGGGACGGGGGCTGGGGCCTTGTTTTCGACGGTGGGCAGAAACGACGAGCTTGGCGCGTTTGTAGTCGCGCCCGGTTGTGCCTGCACCGTCAGCCCGCCGAGCGCGATGACAGCGAAAATCCATTTCCCCGGGTTGCGGTCGCCGCAGGCCGGCGGCGCGTCTAATTTGAGTGGGTTCGAACGTAACATGTATCGCATGGTTTAGCGGATGCTGCCGTTGGCCGAAAGTCTATTCAGTGAGCAGCGACCACAGCGCTGCCAAGGTTTAACGCGTTGCGTCGATGGCGTTATTTTGGATTTCGCTGCGACGATTGTAGCAGACGTATTGTGGGTGCAACCGAGAATGTTGTGTCTTCCAACAGCCAAGACCGAGGTCTAATTGGATGGCGGATTCAGTTCGAATTGCGGCAGCGCCGGGATGCAGGTGTTGCCGAGGTTCATCAGCTGCTCGCACCGGCCGGAGTGCCCATACGGCTCGCCGCCATACGTGGAGAGGGTCTCGGCGAGATTTTCGAAGTAGGCCGCAATTTTGGGTCGCCGATCCTGCCAGGTGTAGAACAGCACAATGGAACTGGCCCGGCGCTGGAGGATCCGGCGGATGCGCGGGCGCATGGATGCGTCGTAGAGACTGGGATTGAGTGCCTCATTCCAGTGGTCGGTGATGAAGGGGCGCAGCCAGCCCGAATGGAGCCGGACGTGATCGTTCAACCGCCAGAAGACACCGCACCGCACCACCAGCGGCGCTCGCTCCTGTCCCAAGAGCATGACTTTGTCGGTGAGGTTCAGGAAAAACTTGAAGCCGGCGTAGTTGGCGGCCATGTCGGCATTAGAGTAAATGCCGGTGGTCAAAGTGCCAAAACCGCTTCCCTCCGCGAGCAGCGCCCCTTTGGAAAAATATTGGATGACATTCCGCCGGGCTTCCGCCGGGCCTACACCATCCCGCAGCAACCTGCGGTAGCGTTGAAAATAGGCGAGGCCCAGTTTGTGAAAATGGAGGATCTTGTCCGTGCCGAAGTATACGCCAAAGCCCCGGATGGTGCCGGCCTGGAACAGCATGAGCAGCGCGCGAGGGTCGAGGGCGGAGTGACCGCGAAAATTCATCGAGCTGTCCAGATTCAGCACTCGCTGGTTCGGGAAAGTCTGCTGCGCCCATGGACTGCCGAGGGCTCCTTCGAGGTTCAGGGTTTCCGCCGGCGCCGCGCCGAACTGAGCGGCTACCGCCTCGGCCAACGCGTCGGGTGTCTGCCACCGCGCAAGCTGTCGAGCTCGCTTCGCCGCATCTTTGATATTGAGCGCCCGCTCAATCCTGCTATTAACCTCCTGCACGCCCTGCTCCATGGCCCGCGTGTGGACGAGTTCGAGGTAATCGCCGAGGTCGGCAAATTCCGGATCCAGCGGCAGAAAAAAGTTGTCCGTCTCGTTGGCGGATGCGCCAAGCACCAATGAAAGCCACACCAGCAGCCCACCGATGGGACGCCGCCAACGGCATGAGAACGCGTAACTGCTCATCTTCAAACCGGATTCAACCCGGGTGAACCCGAATGGTCAATGCTGCATTGCCCCGCTGGCAGGGCGTGCCGCCAGTTGTCTGCTGCTGGTGCTTGTCTTCGAATTCGGCGGCATCGGTTGCCGAAGCATTTACCACGAATCGCGGGCCAGCTATCCCGCTGATCCTTGCGCCCGACTAAGACTTCGGATTGCTGAAGCCCAACACGCAGAAAGCCGCGCCGCGCAAGCCGCCGCCCGGCTGCGGGACCGATTTACCCAGGGAGTCACCGGCCAAAACCTTGAGGCGGATATTGACCGGTTAGAAACCGCGGCGCGCGAGTTCGGTCGCCGCGTGGCCACCGTCCATGACGCTGCGGCGACGTTTAATCAATTAGGCGAACAAACGGCTGAGATGTCACGCCTCCAACTCCGTTCCAAGGAAATGCTGGAGACAACCCTCCCCATCCGCCGCGATGGCGTCGCTGCCACCCTCCCCCAACTCAAAGAATTCCTGCAAAATCCAATCCAGCCCTGACTTGGTGGAGTCGGGATTACCGTTTACGCCAATAGCGGCTAGCTTAACTGGCAGTGCGCGGCCACCAACCCGATTGGCCCGAACGGAACCGTTCGGTTCCACGCCAACTGCTAGACGCCGGTCGTGCCGTTGAAATCCCCACCGAAGGTCCGGGCGGACGGCAAGCCATCCAGCAGCGTTCGCCGGTTGCCCTGCTGATCCACGATGGAAACCCGGCCGTTATTCGGCACTTGCGGCCCAGTTTCGGCGACGATGAAATTGCCCCGCGGCGACTGAATGATTTTGCTCGGACCGAGCAGGCCTGTCGCAAAGGGTTCGATGCCGGGACACGGGGACTGCGCCCGGAGCGTTCCGCCTGTACCGGCGCAGAACAGGGCCAAGGCGACGATTAAGGTTTGAGTGGGTGTTTTCATATTGCTTCGATCTTTGGTGTTTTAGTTTTTTGGTTTGCGGTCCGGC
>JANOHH010000021.1:0-1937 GCA_031406395.1 Verrucomicrobiota bacterium
CCAGCGACTCATCGCTCCGCCTAGCTATACCCGGCGGGAGAGGCTTCACCAAGCCGTTTGTGGAACTTGCCGCTGCGATCCCACGCCAGGAGTGCTTTCGCAAAACCAGGGCGAGGCGGATGGGAAACGGCGGCCGGCGGAGGCGGTGCGCATTCGCCCCACGGTTGGACCGCAGCGGATTTCGTGATTTTTAGAGGACGACTAATCTTGCGGTGGTTGCGGGGTTCGTCTAGGAAAGAGGCATGGCGAAACGCGTCATCATTGTAGGTGCCGGACCGGGCGGGCTGGCCACGGCCATGTTACTGGCAAAAACCGGTGTGGAAGTCACCGTTCTGGAAAAACAACCGCGCGTCGGCGGGCGCACTTCGGCCATCGAGAGCGATGGCTACCGCTTCGATCTCGGCCCCACCTTTTTTCTCTATCCGCAAATCCTACAGGAGATTTTCCAGGCGGTCGGGCGCGACCTGTTCCAGGAAGTGCCGATGACCAGGCTCGATCCGCAATACCGGCTGACGTTCGGCGCGGGCGGCGAGTTGAACGCGACCTCGGACCTCGAGCGCATGGTGGCGGAGATTTCGAAGCTGTCGCCGGCAGACGGACCCCAGTTCCGGAAATTCATGGATTACAACCGCGTGAAGCTGGAGAAATTCGCGCCGTGCCTGCAAATGCCGTTTCCCGGGTGGTCGAGCCTGCTCAGCCTGCGCCTGCTCGCCGTGTTGCCGTTTCTCAAGCCGTGGAAATCATTGCACGCGGAACTGGCGGGCTATTTCAAGGATCCGCGGCTGCAACTGGCGTTCACGTTCCAATCGAAGTATCTCGGCATGTCACCCTTCCAGTGCCCGAGTTTGTTTTCCATCCTTTCGTTCCTGGAATACGAGCACGGGGTCTGGCATCCCACCGGCGGCTGCAATTCCCTCACCCGCGGCATGGCGCGGGTGGCGGAAGAACTCGGCGTGCAGATCCAGCTCAGCACACCGGTGGAGGAGATTCTTTTTGAAGGCCGAAGGGCGGTTGGGGTGCGGACCGCGCAAGGGGAACTTCGCGCTGACGCCGTGGTGATGAACGCCGATTTCGCCCAGGGAATGACGAAACTCGTGCCGAATAGCCGGCGGCGCCGCTGGAGCGACGCAAAAATTGAACAGAAGGATTACTCCTGCTCGACCTTCATGTTGTATCTCGGCGTGGAAGGCCGCTTCGATCAACTGGCGCACCACAACATTTACGTCACCAAAGATTATCGCCGCAACCTCGACGAAATCGAGCGGCAGCATGTGTTGTCGGAAGATCCCTCCTTCTACGTCGAAAACCCGGTGCGCACCGATGCTACGATGGCGCCGCCCGGTCACAGCGCGTTGTACATTCTGTTGCCGGTGACGCATCTGCATCCCAACGTGGATTGGACCAGGGAACGCGCGCGGTATCGTGATTTGGCCTTACGCCAACTGACGAAGATTGGTTTGCCCGCGGATCTCGAGCAGCGCATTCGTTTTGAGCGCGTGGTGACGCCGGCAGATTGGGAGCGCAAGGTGGACGTTTATCGCGGCGCGACCTTCAACTTGGCCCACAGCTTCAAGCAAATGCTGAACTTTCGGCCACAGAACCGCTTCGAGGAGTTCGACGGCATGTACCTGGTCGGCGGCGGCACGCATCCGGGCAGCGGCCTGCCCGTGATATTTGAATCGGCCCGCATCAGCTCGAAACTGCTGCTCAAAGATTTGGGCCAGGCTGCCTGAATCCGCTCGTTGGGCTGGTCGGCTCATCAGGATTCACTTCTGACTTTCAACGGCTCGCCTCCGCGCCTGGTCAAATTCTCTTACCGCGCTGTATTTCGAGGCAAGGCGAGCGATTGCCGACCGTATTGCTGTCCATTGCGGTGATTATGATTTCGATCCGGCATCTGGCCAATTCCGGGTGGAAATGGCTTGGACAAAAGTGAC
>JANOHH010000075.1:0-1537 GCA_031406395.1 Verrucomicrobiota bacterium
CACGCCAAGATCACCACCGGGACGTACGAAAACAAATTCGGCATCGCATTCGAGCAGATCGAGAGCGTCTATGCCCGCGCGAGCAAGTTAAAGAATCTGCGGCTGCGCGGACTGCAAATGCACATCGGTTCGCAGCTCACCACGGTGGCGCCGTTCGATCAGGCGGTGCGCAAGGTGATTCCCATTCTGCAACGATTGCAGCAGCAGCACGGCCTGGAGTTTTTCAGCATCGGTGGCGGGTTGGGCATTGTCTATGAGTCGGCGCTGGCAAGCGGCGATGCGGCGTGGTGGTTGAAGGAAGGCAAAAAAATTCTCACACCGGAAACCTACGCGGCGCGGCTCGTGCCGCTGCTCCAGCCCCTCGGTCTGCGCATCCTGATGGAACCGGGTCGGTTCATTTCCGGCAATGCGGGCATCCTGGTCACGCGGGTCGAATATGTGAAGCGGACGGGCAAAAAGAATTTCGTCATCGTGGATGGCGCGATGAATGATCTGATCCGGCCGGCGTTTTACGACGCCTATCACGAGATCGTGCCGCTCACGCGCAAAGGGAGCGCGACGATCAGTTCCGATGTGGTCGGCCCGGTGTGCGAGTCGGGTGATTACTTCTGCAAGAACCGGCCGTTGCCGAAAGTCGGCGAAGGCGATCATCTCGCGCTCTTGAGTGCGGGCGCTTACGGCTTCGTCATGGCGTCCAACTACAACACCCGCTCGCTGGCGGCGGAAGTATTGGTCAGCGGGAAAAAGTTTGCGGCGGTGCGCGAACGCCAACCGGTCCGCGACATTTGGGCGGGTGAGAAGATTGCGGCGTGGTTGAAATGATCGCAGCGGCGGTTGGACGCCGCTGCGGGGGATCCTGACACTGCGCCCGTTTGGAGTTCCGCCTACAGGTGGTTCGGAGCCCGCACCCCACCCGACCGCGTAAACGCGGAACTCCAAACCAACCGCCCGCCGGCTTCGGGAGGCTGGGCGCGGATATGCCCCGATGCTATCGAACCGTAAAATTTTCAGTGACGGGCCCGGTCCTTCGTGCTAAGACGGTCGGGTTCATGAAAATAACCGCCCGCGCCCTTGGCCTGTTTCCCTGGAATAAACGCTCGATTTCTCTGCTGTGCATCATGGCCACGTTCGCGCGTCTGCCGGCGGCGGAGGTGGAAATTGGCGATGCCGCTGAATTTAAAAGGATCGTCGCGCTAGACGCCAAACTGACGAAGCTGGCCGGAGACATGAAATTCACCGAAGGCCCGGTCTGGCTGGCGCAGGACGGCGGCTATCTGGTCTTCAGCGACATTCCTGCGAACGAGCTCAAGCAATGGACAGCTAAAGGCGGCCTCAAGACTTTTCGCCAGCCAAGTCAGAACGCCAACGGCAATACGCTGGATCGCACCGGAAAATTGGTGACTTGTGAACACAGCGGCCGGCGCGTGAGCGTTCAGGAAAAGGACGGCACGGTGCGCACGCTGGTGGACCGATTCGACGGCAAAAAGTTTAACTCGCCGAATGATGCGGTCGTGAAATCCGACGGCACGATTTGGTT
>JANOHH010000082.1:0-1084 GCA_031406395.1 Verrucomicrobiota bacterium
GGACGAAGTCGTTCACGTAAAGACCGCTCAAGTAGGTTTGCAGCGTCTGGAAGATGCTGTCCACCGGCACGCCCAGCGTGCGGGCCTTCTCGCGGTCGAGCTCGACCTTCACCTGCGGCGTCGCCGAATTGAAGGTGGTGCTGACGCGGGCAATCTCCGGGCGCTCGGACACTGCCTTCTGCAGTTGCTTCACATAGCCGGCCAGTTGCTCGATCGAACCGCCGGAACGGTCCTGCAATTGCATGGTGAAGCCGGAGACGTTGCCGTAGCCAGGCAGGGGCGGCGGGCCAAATGCAAAGGCCCGCGCGCCGGGGATCGCGGCAAACTTCTTGTTCCACTCCTGCACAAGGGCCTTGGCATGCAGCGCGGGCGATTTGCGCTCCTCCCAAGGTTCCAGGCCCACGAACATCATCGCCGAGTTGGGAAAGTTCAGCGAGTTGAGGATGTTGAAACCGGCGAGACCCACGGCCGAGCGGACGCCTTCGGTGCTCCCGACAATGGTTTCCACCTGCTTGAGGATTGCGTCGGTGCGCTGGAGCGACGCGCCTTCAGGCAGTTCGACGGCGACGAAAAGAAATCCTTTGTCCTCGTCCGGGATGAACCCGCCGGGCACGAACTTGCCGAGAATCCAGATGGCGGCCAGCACCGCCACCAGCAGCAGCATGGAGCGCGTGGCCTTGCGCGCCAGACCGCCGACGATGCCCCCGTAAGCGTTGCTCAGCCAGTCGAAAAACCGGTTGAACAATTTGAAAAACGCCGCGATCGGGCCGCGGCCCGGCGTCGGTTTCTTGAGCATCAAGGCGCACAACGCGGGGCTGAGCGTCAGCGCGTTGATCACCGAGAAGATCACCGCGACGGCAATGGTGAGGGCGAACTGGCTGTAGAGCTGGCCGGTCACGCCGCCCATGAACGCCACCGGCACGAACACGGCGCACAGGACCAGACCGATGGCGATCACCGGCCCGGACACTTCCTTCATGGCCAGCTGGGTCGCCTCCACGGGTTCTTTGCCGTGCTCGAGGTGGTGTTGCACGGCCTCGACCACGACGATGGCGTCATCCACCACGATACCGATGGCCAGCAC
>JANOHH010000151.1:0-1527 GCA_031406395.1 Verrucomicrobiota bacterium
TTCTGGTCGCTGATCCTGGTCGTCTCCGTGAAGTACCTCGTATTTGTCATGCGTGCGGACAATCGAGGCGAAGGCGGCATTCTGGCCTTGATGGCTCTGGCGTTTCCAGAACGGGACAAAGCTAACGCTGGCCGTGCAACCTGGCTGTTGATTGCCCTGGGAGTGTTTGGCGCGGCATTGCTATATGGTGACGGACTTATCACGCCGGCCATTACCGTACTGGGCGCCATGGAAGGTTTGGAAGTCGCCACCCCTTCGCTCAAACCCTACGTCGTGCCGCTGACGATCCTACTGCTGGCAGGATTGTTTAGCGTGCAACGCATCGGGACCGGACGCGTGGGCAGCATGTTTGGCTGGGTGATGTTGCTGTGGTTTTTCACCATCGCCATACTGGGCATTAACCAGATTGTCCGCGTGCCGGAGGTCCTGCGGGCGGTGAATCCGATTTACGCCATTAACTTTTTTTCGGCGAATGGCCTGTCCGGTTTTCACCAACTCGGCGCCGTCTTTCTTGTGTTGACTGGTGCCGAGGCGCTCTATGCGGACATGGGCCACTTCGGGCGCAAGCCCATTCGCTGTGCGTGGTTTGGACTCGTCCTCCCGGCCCTGTTCCTGAATTATCTAGGGCAGGGTGCGTTGGTGCTGCAAAACCCCGAAGCGGCGATCAATCCGTTCTACCGTTTGGCCCCCGCGTGGGCGTTGTATCCGCTGATTGCGCTAGCCACCGCCGCCGCCGTCATCGCGTCCCAGGCCCTGATCTCCGGTTCGTTCTCGCTTACGATGCAGGCGGTGCAACTCGGCTTCGCCCCCCGCGTCGCCATTGAGCACACGTCCTCGGCCACCCGCGGGCAGATTTACATTCCCTGGATCAACTGGGGCTTGATGGTCGCTTGTATCGGGCTGGTCCTGGGTTTTCGCTCATCGGACAACTTGGCGGGGGCATACGGCATCGCGGTGGTGCTGACGATGATCATCACCACGCTGTTGCTGCACTTCGCGGCAAGACGACTTTGGGGTTGGAGTCGATTGAAGGCACGTGCGATTTGCGCGGTTTTTCTCGCGGCGGATTTGTGCTTTCTCGGTGCCAACCTAACTAAGATCGTCCACGGTGGTTGGTTCCCCTTGGTCGTGGGTGTGATTGGCTACACGCTCATGTCCACTTGGAAAACCGGCCGCCAGCGCCTGCGGCAGCGGTTGATCAACAGCTTGCTGCCCATCGAGGATTTTCTGAAAGATGTGGCAATGAGCCAGCCACCGCGCGTTCCGGGCACGGCGATTTTTCTCGCCGGCAATCCCGACGGTACCCCGGCCGCGCTAATGCACAATTTCAAGCACAACAAGATCATCCACAAGCGCGTGGTGCTGTTGACAATCCTGACTGAGGAAATCCCTTTCGTGGAGAAAGAGCGGCGCGTCAGTGTGGCGGATTTGAGTCAAGGATTCTATCGCGTCATTGGGCGTTTTGGTTTCATGGAGGAACCGAACGCCGAGGAGATCTTGAAACTCTGCAAGCCGCACGGCCTGAAC
>JANOHH010000164.1:0-1549 GCA_031406395.1 Verrucomicrobiota bacterium
GGGGTGATTGCATCCTGATCCTGCCGCTCAGTTACTACCTTGATCTCGGTTACAGCTCCGGCGGGTTCTACCTCGATAAGGCCTATCTGAATTTCCCGGCCGGCCGCTTCCTCGGCAGCCTCCAGATCGGTCAGTTTCAGACGCCAATGGGACTGGAGCTCATCACCAGCAGCCGGGACATCGCCTTCATGGAGCCCGCCGCGCCCCTCCAGGCCTTGGCGCCTGGCGTCGAAGCCGGCATTCAAATCGGCCGGCCGGTCTTCGACCAACGGGCGACCTGGGCGCTCGGCGTCTTCGCCCCGGGCGCCGGCTCCTTGGATTACGGCAACGCCTCCGAGAGTTTCGGCAGCGTCGTGGCCCGGGCTACCTGGTTGCCCTCTTATCACCCCGACCCGGCCCAACCCGCGGAGAACCGCCTCCTGCACCTGGGTCTCAGCGCAAACATCCTCTACTCCGCGAACAGTACTTTGCGCTATCGGTCGCGCCCGGAATCCTACATCGCGCCCTACATTGTTGACACCAGCGACATCGACGCCGAGCGCGCTGCGACCTTCGGCCTCGAGGCGGCCTGGGTGAACGGCCCGCTTTCGGTGCAAGGTGAGTTTCTCCACTCGAACATCGGCGCCACGAATGGTGTTGGCGATCTGGCCTTCTACGGCGGTTACCTCTACGCGAGCTGGTATCTGACCGGCGAGAGCCGTCCCTACAATCCCACCACGGGCGCGTTCAATCGGCTGATCCCCCGGAATAATTTCAAGTTCGGCGCCGACGGTTGGGGTGCCGTCGAGTTGACCTGCCGTTTTTCTTATACCGACCTGTCCGACGGACCGGTCTCCGGCGGCCGGCTGAGTCTGCTCATGGCGGGGGTGAACTGGTATCTGCAACCGCATGTGCGTTGGATGTTCAACTACGGCATGGGGCGCACGTCGGGCGGGGCGGAGGCCGGCGACCTGTTCATTTTTCAGACCCGCATCGGAATTGATTTCTGAGCCGCGTCTGAGCCACCGGGCTTGCGCATTGGCTCAAATGGCTGGGCGAGGGAAAGCTTTGACGGCGTTTTCTCTGCACGCTAGCATGTTAGCGCTTAGGATAACTGCACAACGAAACTGAAAATAAGAACCATGAAAAACCAACAGATGAAACTGATCGCCCTACTGACTACCACCCTCGCCACCACTGCGCTCTTCACCGGATGCGCCACCAGCGGCTATCAACAAGCCGACAAGACCGGTGCGGGCATTGCCCAATTCCGCGAAGAAGTCGCCAAGGCCAAACTGGCCGTGGATGACACGGTCAAATCGCTCGGCCAGGTGGCTGTCACCGCGAACACGAATCCACGCGACGCGTTCAAGCAATTCACCAAGAGCCTGGCGAACCTCGAGTCCACCGCGGGCAAAGCCAAAAAGCGGGCTGCGGACGTGAAAGCCCAAGGCCAGGCCTATTTCGCAAACTGGGAAAAAGAATTGGCGCAGTTGCAGAATCCGGAAATCAGAAACCTGGCAGTGCAACAGAAGGCCAAATTGCAGGCGGCCTTCGACAGCATTAAGAC
>JANOHH010000176.1:0-1616 GCA_031406395.1 Verrucomicrobiota bacterium
CAGTTCGGCAGTTAACGACTTGAGGTTCACTCGGGTCTCCGGCTCCAGCTCGACACAGATCACCGCTTCGGTCTCGCTCCCACTTTTCACCCCGACGACTGCGGAGCGAAACACGGTGGGGTGGGTGTTGAAGATTGCCTCGCAGGGAATGGTGAGGAACGTGCCTTGGCGTGTCACGACCCGGTGAGATTTTCGGCCGCAAAACCAGATCCGGCCCTGAGCATCCAGATAGCCGAGGTCGCCCATGCGGTGATAAAACTCCCCGCCGGGGCCTTGCATGATCTTGGCCAGCGCGGTTGCCTCCGGACGGTTAAAATAAACTCGCGTAGCGTGCGGCCCTTTGACCGCAATCTCGCCAATCTCGCCGGGCTCGACCTCCAGCGCCTGGTCCCAGGCTGGAATTGGGACATCGAAAATCCGGATGATCTTTACGCTCAAACCTGGCACCGGTCGGCCCACACACACGCCGCGCCCAAGGTCGGTTTGGTGCCGGGTTTCGCCCAGGATTTCATCGCTGCCGATGGAGGAGACGGGCAGACATTCGGTGGCACCGTAGGGCGTGAACACCTGCGCTCCCGGAGCCAGCAGGCGGCTGAACCGCTCGAGTTCTTTTGCCGACACGGGCGCCCCGGCGGAGATAACCCGACGCAAGGAGGGAAGCTTCAGTTGCGTTTGCTCGCCGTAGCGGCCCAAACGCCGGATCACAGCGGGGGAGCCGAACATGTTGGTCACCCCAAAGTTCTCGATAGCCTCGATGAGCTTGGCTGGGTCCACCTGCGCGGGCTGGGTCGGATCCATGTCGGGAATGATGGCCGTCATGCCCAGAGCCGGACCGAAGAGTGCAAAAAGCGGAAAGGTCGGCAGATCGATTTCGCCCGCCTGGATCCCGTACAAATTTCGAATGTAATCCACCTGCGCCGCGAAATACTCGTGCGTGTAGGCGACCCCTTTCGCGGGCCCGGTGCTACCGCTGGTGAAGAGAATAGCCGCGGTCTCGTTGGGGGCCGGTTCGACCGCAGTCATCGGTACGTGAAGCGCCCCGAGCTCCCGGACCTGGTCTAAAGTGACGCCTCCGAACAGCGCTCGGGCCCCGACGGTTACTTTTATCTTTAAGGTCGTCCGAGCCCAACGCAACAGGACCCGGGCGGCCTGTGCCTTGGGGATGCCGATGAACGCTTCGGGCTCGGCTTCCGCCAAGCCTTTGCCCAGGTTGGGCAGGCCGATGCCCGGATCAATCAGCACGGGAACCGCTCCCATTTTGAACAGCGCAAACGTAAGGGCGAAGAAGTCCAGGCTCGGGGGCACCATGAGGGCGACGCGCATCCCGCGTCGGATGCCAAGGCTCGAGAAGCCCTGAGCAAGCTGACCGCTGGCGTCATCGAGTTGTTGAAAGGTGTAGTGCGTGTAGCTGACCCTTCCCTGTTGGTCGCGGGCCTGCGGAAAGACCACCGCCGGCCGCCAAGGCTGAGAGCCGGCCATTGCCGTGAGGTGGGAAGCAATGTTCATTTTGTATCAGGAAAGTCCATCACCGGAAGCGGGCGGCGACGTCACAGGGGGTGCTGCTCGAAAAACCGCCGGATGATGGGCAGAATCTCCTCCCCTTTATCCTCCAGCAC
>JANOHH010000221.1:0-4030 GCA_031406395.1 Verrucomicrobiota bacterium
CAGGAAGCCCACGCCCACCGCCATCCCCACGATCATCACCGGCTCGATCATGTTGGTCATGATGCGCAAAGCGATGTTCAACTCGTTCTCGTAGGTGTCCGCCACATTCTTCAACGCGCCCGGCACGTTACCCGTTTCCTCACCAATCCGCACCAAATCCACCATGAGTTGCGGGAAAACTTTGCTCTGGGCCAGCGGTTGCGCGAGCGTTTTACCGTCGGTCACGGCTTCGCGCGTCTTGGCCGTGGCTTCCTTGATGACGCGGTTGGGCAAAACCTGCTCCGTGATCTTGAGCGCCGTCAGGACCGGCACGCCATTCTCAAGCAAGGTCGAAAGCGTCCGCGCAAACTGGCCAAACAAGTTCAAGCGCACCACCTTCCCGAAGATCGGCACTTTCATTTTCCATTCGTCAAGCTTGCGCTTGCCTTCTTCCGTGCTCTGGAATTTGCGAAAGCCAATGTAGGCCAGACCGAGCCCCAACAGCATGGCCCACCAGTAACCGGTAAACACATTGCTGATGTTCATGAGAATCTGCGTCATCATGGGCAGTTGCACATTCATGTTGCCGAACAGCGTCATGAACTTCGGCAGCATGTAAGTCATGAAAAAGATCGCGATGCCGATGCCGACCACGCCGACGAACGCCGGATAGACCAGCGCCGCGGAAAATTTGGCCTGCACCGCCGCGAACTTTTCGAAGTGATCCGCCATGCGCCGCAAGACTTCCACCAGCGCACCGGATTGCTCCCCCGCCTTGACCATGTTCACGTAAAGATCGGAGAAGATCAGCGGTTGCTTGCTCATCGCGTCGGACAAACTGCGCCCCTCCATGACCTCCTGCCGCAGATTGGCACTGACTTCCTTGGGAATGCCCTTGGATTCCAGATGCGTCATGCTGTTGAGCGCGATCGTGAGCGGCATGCCGGCTTGGAGCAAATTGGCTAACTGCTGGGTGAAGGTGGCCACTTCCTGCATCTTGGGTTTGCGTTTGCGCGTCAGCATTGAACGCAACGAGGACGGCAACACGCCGGACAACTCGATTTTCTTGGACGCCGGCTTATCAGCGGAGGCGGACGTGCCCTTGGCGGCATCCAGCGCCACGGGAAAAAGCCCGAGCCGCTCGATTTGCGCCAGCGCGGCGGTGCGATCCGCCACGTCCAAGACGCCTTGAACGACTTCGCCCGAACGTCGCCGGGCTTTGTAGGAAAACTGTGCCATAAACTTGTTGTCTAAAACCGTTGCAACTGAAAAGTTTCCCGCTCGGCGCGCAAAAACTTACGCCTGACCGACGCGTTGCGGAGCAGTTGCCTCACGTGCGAGGCTGGTCTCGTTCAAACTCCCCCGCCGATAGCCCTGCAAATCCAACGTCACGTGCGTGTAGCCGATTTGCTTCAACGCCGCTGCCACCCGTGCCGCCGTTTTCGCCTCCAACAAACGCGGGAGTTCGTCCGCCCCAACCTCGATGCGGGCCAGGGCCAGGACGGAGGGCGGAGGGCGGAGAGCGGGGGGTCCGTCAGCCGCGGCTCCTACTTCATTCCGCATTCCAGATTCCGCACTCCGCATTTCATGGTGCCTTACCCGCACGTCATAGAATCCCAGATCGCGTAGAACATATTCCCCCGCTTCGATCATGCGCAACTTATCCGGCGTCACCGGCTCGCCGTACGGGATTCGCGAACTCAGACAAGCCATTTGCGGTTTGTCCGCCGTGGGCAAGCCAAGTTGAGCCGACAACTCGCGGATCTCGGCTTTCGTCAAACCAACTTCCTTAAGCGGTGCCCGCACCTGAAATTCCTGGGCTGCCTGCGCCCCGGGCCGAAAATCACCCACATCGCTGGCGTTCTCGCCATACGCGATGACGGCAAAACTCTCCGCCTTCGCCAGCGGCGCGAGTTCCTCGAATAATTCGTGTTTGCAGAAATAGCAACGGTTGACCGGGTTGGCCAGGTAACTAGAATTCGCAAACTCTGCCGTCTGCACCACGCGCACAGGGAAACCGAACTGCTTTCCCAGCGCCAAGGCTTCGTGTAGTTCGCGGCGCGGCAGGCTCGGTGAGTCAGCGATCACCGCCAACGCCCGATCACCCAACGCATCATGGGCGACCCGTGCAAGAAAAACGGAGTCCACGCCGCCCGAATAGGCGACGAGGCACGAGCCATAAGAGCGCAAGACCGCGCGCAGGTTTTCCAACTTTTCCGCAAGCACACCTCAACTTGGCAGTCGCCGGAAACTTTGTCGAGCAAGACAACGGCGGCCCGGGCGACTGGGAGGGTCGGTTCATGCGCTTGGGGAATATCGGCAGACGGCTGCCGTTATTGACTAAGCCCTGTAAATGGTTTCAAGCGGGTCCAAAGCCGGTCGGGCCAGAGGTCCCCTCCTCATGAGAAAAACCCCACGGGCCAATCTGCCCGTGGGATTCATTCCTTCACTGCGCTGACTCAGTTGACCGAGACGTCGATCTTCTTCGGTTTGGCTTCTTCGCTTTTGGGCAACGTGACCGTGAGGACGCCGTCGGTGTAGCCGGCCTTCACCTTGTCTGTGGCGACCGTGGCAGGCAGTACCAGCGCACGTTGAAAGCGACCGACAGGGCGCTCGGCACGATAGACCTCCGCTTCCTCGTGACGCGTCTCAGCCTTGCGTTCGCCGGATAGGGTCAGCGTCCCCTCGTGGAGCGAGACTTCGATATCCTCGCGTTTGAGGCCAGGCAATTCGGCTTGGATCACGAAGTTTTCCTTGTCTTCATAGACGTCGACCGCTGGCGTCCACGCCTCGGAAACCTGACTGCCGAACAGCCGGGTTAACTCCTCGTTCAGACTGGTGAACCGGACGAAGCTGGGCCGGCCGGTCAACGTGGATCCTTGGCATTGTGTAATGTTCATTGTTTTCTCTTTCGGTTGTTTTGTTTAACTGTCTGATCGCTTTTAGCTGCCGCGGTGCCAACGGGAAAACAGAGTGAAACCAGAGTTTTTCCGCGGTTTTGCGAGCTCCACATTATTGGCGAAGGTGGCGATCGCGCAAAGATGGCGCGGTTGGTAGTGCCACTGCGCCGCGCACTGTGCCAGCATGGCCAGTCCCAATAGAAAAACCCCAAGCCACGCGGCTTGGGGTTTTGAATTGGAGGCGAATTCTTAGTCGAACGCGTGGCCGGCGCAACACAGGACGTTCTTGACCTTGTGTCGGACCAGGTCTTTGACCGCCTGCCGGGCCGGGCCGAGATACTTACGGGGATCAAATTCCTTGGGACTCTCCACAAAGACTTTGCGGATGGCGGCCGTCATGGCAATGCGCAGGTCGGTATCAATATTGACTTTCGTACAACCGACCCGGCGAGCGACCTCGATGTCGGCTTCCGGCACCCCTTGGGCATCCGGCATTTTGCCGCCGTATTTGTTCACTTCAGCCACGAGATGCTGCGGCACGCTGGAGGCCCCGTGCAGCACGAGCGGGTAATCGCCCAAGCCGGCATCCATCAGCGCTTTCTTAATGGCTTTCAAGCGATCAAGGTCCAGGTGCTGTTCGCCCTTGAACTTGTAAGCACCGTGCGAATTACCGATAGCAACGGCCAGCGAATCCACGCCGGAAGCTTTGACGAACTGAACGGCTTCATCGGGATGCGTATAACAACCGCCTTTGGAATAACCGCCGCCTTCTTCGCCGTCGTCATGCTGCGCACCAACCAACATCCCCAGTTCACCTTCGACCGAGCAGTTGTGTTGGTGGGCGTAATCCACAACTTTTTTGCAAATTTCTATGTTCTTTTCGAGCGGCTCATGGCTGGCGTCAATCATCACGCTGGTGAAGCCTTCATCAATACATTCCTTACACAACTCGAAGGAATCGCCGTGGTCGAGGTGGATGGCGATGGGGATGTTGGAGAGACTGACGGCGGCTTCGATCAGTTTCTTAAGATAGACCGGATTGGCATATTGGCGTGCGCCCTTGGAGATTTGGAGCATCAGAGGCGCTTTTTCCTCTTCGCAAGCCTCAACAATTGCCTGGATCAACTCCATGTTGTTAACGTTGAATGCGC
>JANOHH010000270.1:0-2548 GCA_031406395.1 Verrucomicrobiota bacterium
GACGAACGAAGCGCAGACGCTCACCGTCACCGCCACGTCCAGCAATCCGGGCCTGATTCCTAATCCCACCGTCAATTACACCAGCCCAAGCGCCACCGGCACAATCGCCTTCACGCCGGTCGCCTTGGCCTTCGGTTCGGCCACCCTCACCGTCACCCTCAACGACGGTGGCGCGAGCAACAACATTGTCACCCGCTCCTTCGCCGTTACGATCAACCGACTGCCCACCATTTCTCCGATTGCCGATCAGGTCGTCGCTATTGACTCGGCCACCGCTGCCATTCCCTTTACCATCGGCGACCCAGAAACCAGTGCGTCCAGCCTGACCATAACCGCCAGTTCGTCCAACCTGTCGCTGGTTCGAAACGCTGATATCGTGTTCGGCGGCGCGGGCAGTAACCGCAGCTTGGCCGTCACCCCCCTGCCCGGCCAGTCCGGGTTCGCGGACATCACTATCACCGTTAGCGACGGAACGGGAAGTGCCAGCCGAACCTTCCTGTTGGATGTAAAGCCAAAGCCAGCGGCCCCGGGAAATCTGCGGGTCCTTCAGGCTCTGCCGTAAAGTGGTGATTGCGTCCTGGCTTCCCGTATGACCGGCACGAATGAAGCCGTTGCGAGCGGAGGGGTTTAAGGCTGGCCGCCAGCGCAGATTGAACAGAGCAACAACGTGATGGTGGGGAGAAGATAAGTATCTCGCGGCCACAATCCAAACCGACGCCATTGCCGATACCCATGCCGGCCGGACAATACCGGATTGTGGCGCGGAAAGTGGAATTGGTGCGGTGCGAACGACTGCCCGAAGTCTTTGAACACGGGGCCACGGCGCAGCGGGAACAGGCCGAACGCCAGGTGGCGCGGCTTGAACAAAAGCTCAGGCAACTGACGATGAAACTGGACTGGCTCAAAAAAATCCCGTCAACTGGAGATGTAACCCGGCGCGCAGCGCTGGTCCTGGCCCGAGACGCCGTGCCAAGCCTGCGCCGGCAATGCGAGATGCTCGCCGATTCAAGCAGCCAAAATTAATAAGCTTTGCCCCATGGATCATTCACCTGGATTCCTCGCCCTGGTCAATGACGCGAAACGGCGCGTCACCGAAATCAGCGTGGCCGAAGCCCGCGCGCGGCTCGCCCAAAACCCAGAGGTGGTGTTCCTGGACGTGCGCGAGGATCATGAGTGGAACGCGGGCCATGCGACGGAAGCCGTGCATCTGGGCAAGGGTATTCTCGAGCGCGACCTCGAAAAACTTTACCCGGATAAAACCGTCGAGCTTATCATGTATTGCGGCGGGGGCTTTCGCTCGGCGCTCACCTGCGACGCGGCGCAGAAATTAGGCTACCAGAAGGTTTCCTCGCTCATCGGCGGCTACAAGTTCCTCCTCGCGGCGGACTGGCCGATGGCCAAGCCGTAGGCCAAGCCGCCGTCCGGCCAATTGCACCAACCCGCTCCAGTGCTCGACCCGGGCCCCATCACTGAACCACTTGCACCCGGTAATAGCGGGCCCCGTTGGTTGCAGGGCCGGTAGCGATAAAGTCGTCGGTGAAGCTTTGATTGGTGACGATGCCGATCGCGGCTGGACTCATCTCCTCCGCGACCGACCGGATGATATCCGAGAAGCCACCGCTCAGACCGCCGTTCACCGCGGAGTTGTCATAGCCCGCGCGATAACGGGTGCCGCCGATTGCGCCCCACATCAGCGTGAACTTGCCGTTGGCATCGCGACTCACGCTACTGATGCGCAGGGCGGACGCGGCATTCGTCGGATTGGTATTCGCCCGATACTCCTGAAGATTGCTCAAGCCGTCGCCATCCGCGTCCGCATTCGCATCGTAAATTCCATACGCCGCTTCCCAAGCATCCGGGAGCCCGTTACCATTGGCGTCGGGCAGCGGCAGGACCGTCAGGTTCACGGTCGCGAGCGGGCTATTCGTCGAGCCGTCGTTGACGTGATAGGTGAAACTCCCGTCGCCGCTGAAACCATGTGCCGGGGTGAAAACGAACGCTCCGTTGGCCGGATTCAAAACAGAGATCAAGCCGTTTCCGGGCGGGGCGTCCGGAGCAAAGGTGATCGGATTGCGATTGATATCGCTGCCCGCCAATGCGAGCGGCGTGGCGGCATCGGCGGAAATCGTGAAGCTGAGATTACTGGCGACCGGCGCGTAATTCTGTTTGAGGATCGTAAAAGTGTCGTTCGTCGTCCCGTTCTCGCGAATGAATTTTGCGTCCAGTCGCTTGCCCTGGATGTCGAGCACGAGCGAACCAAGATTATTCAGTGAAACGTACATCGCGGGATGGTTCAGCGTCCCGCCGCTAGCCTGCCCGGAACTGCCAGCTACGATATACACCGTACCCTGGTGCGGGATCAGCCCGCCCTCAGGTTTTTTGTAAGCGCCTGTGCCGCTTTCCCGACCGCTCCCGGCATCCAGCTTGTTGGTCGCGTTCATCGTGGTGGACAGACCGTAATGTTTATCGAGCAGGAAGCTCCGTTCGTAACAATGGCTGTGCCCGCTCAAGACCAAATCCACGCCCGCCGCCTCCAGCACCGGCAAAA
>JANOHH010000275.1:0-1697 GCA_031406395.1 Verrucomicrobiota bacterium
CCGCCTACGTGCGCTTTACGCCCAGTAATTCCGAACAACGCTAGCCCCTTTCGTATTACCGCGGCTGCTGGCACGAAATTAGCCGGGGCTTCTTCTGTGGTTACCGTCATTATCTTCACCACCGAAAGGACTTTACAACCCGAAGGCCTTCTTCATCCACGCGGCATAGCTGGATCAGGCTTGCGCCCATTGTCCAATATTCCCCACTGCTGCCTCCCGTAGGAGTTTGGGCCGTGTCTCAGTCCCAATGTGGCTGATCTTCCTCTCAGAACAGCTACAGATCGCAGGCTTGGTAGGCCATTACCCCACCAACTACCTAATCTGACGCGGGCCGATCTTTCGGCGTAAACTTTCCCCCGAAGGGCGTATCCGGTTTTAGCTGAAGTTTCCCTCAGTTGTTCCGAACCGAAAGGCACGTTCCCACGCGTTACTCACCCGTCTGCCGCTCCCCTTGCGGGGCGCTCGACTTGCATGTGTTAAGCTTGCCGCCAGCGTTCGTCCTGAGCCAGGATCAAACTCTCAAGTTGAGTTTGTGGATCCAGTGTTGGGTGGAAACCCAACGCTCATCTTATTACTGACGTGTCGCAAAACCAAACTCCCGAATGAACGGAAGTATTTGGTTTTACTTTAGAAACGTCAGCGGATGACTGATCCGGCTTCGAGCCCTAAGGCTCCGCCAGGACGTCGCCGCCCACGTTTCTCTTCCTCTATTCACTTGTCAAAGAGCCGCCAGCCAAACCCGGAAAGCGCCGAATCCAACCGACAAAAAAACCGACACTCCCGAGACCGCCCCTTAGTCCGTCCAGCTCTCGCCGTCCGGCTTCAGGCGGCCATCCCGGCCGCATCGGAGGAGCGGGGGTGTAGTCGCCCGTTTCTCCGCTGTCAACGCAAATTCAATCTTTTTTTTCCGCTGCCAATTCCGCCAATAAAACATAGGCTTAGAGGCAACAGACCCATCAGGCGGAACACGCAGCCGCACGTCAAGGCTCAAAAAACGCTGAGAATTTGAAGCTATGGAAAAGGCGCGCGCAGTGCAAGCGGTATTTTCACCCAGCGCTTTGCTTAAGAAATCGTAAACGCTGCCTAAGCGCATTGGTTACGCCCTCCAAGCGCATCCACTGCGCCTGCCGGCGCCGATTTGCAACCACGCGTTAATTCGTGTACGGAGTAACTCCCGCCCTGAGACGCCGGCGCCGTCTCGCATGAACTTTTCGTGAACCGGCGATCCATTCGCCAGCCAGCGCGTACCTATGCTGCAACGCCAACAAACGGAGGATTTCTCATGGCGCTCAAGTTTCTCGCGGCCATCGCCGCTCTCGGCCTCGCCGCGGCCCCGGCTTATGCGGGTCATCATGAAGACAAGAAAGGCGGAATGGCAAAAGGCGATATCGTCGATACCGCCATTGCAGCCGGGCAATTTACGACGCTGATCGCGGCGGTTCAGGCGGCCGGTCTTGAAGACGCGCTGCGCGCCGACGGCAAAAAGACTTTGTTTGCTCCGACCGATGCAGCCTTCGCCGCCCTGCCCGCCGGAACGGTCGAAACCTTGCTGAAGCCGGAAAACAAGGCGCAGCTTACCGCAATCCTGCTTTATCATGTTGTTGACGGAAAAACGAAGTCCGCCGACCTCGCCGGCAAGCAGTTGAATGTCAAAACGCTCAACGGCGCTGAAGTCGCGGTCGATGCGCGCAATGGCG
>JANOHH010000299.1:0-4395 GCA_031406395.1 Verrucomicrobiota bacterium
ATTTGCCGGCGATCCCTTTTAACTGGGTGATGCCTTCCATCAGCATGCTGCTGCCGCGGGAGACGAGCAGGCCGAGCAGGCCGCAGGCGAGCGCGCCAGCCGTGGCTTCGCCGAGGGCGACACGCCAAGCGATGTTGCCAACCGGCAGGAGGTTCGCCCAGAGCCAGGTGTAAATCGTCCAGACCGGATAGCCTGGTGGATGGGGAATGCCGGCGTAAAGGGACGCCACGGCCAGCTCGCCGGAGTCTTCCAAACCCAAGTCCGGGGAAAGCGTCCAGTAATAAGCAAACCACACCAGGGAAGTCGTGATGAGGAATGTAACCCAATCAATTCTGCGGAAAAGCGGTGCCGTGATCGACGGGATGGGTTCCGGCGCTTTGGTTGGGGGTGAAGGGGCCGCCGGGGTCTTGGCCGGGGCGGGCTTTTTTTTGTCCATGCTCATTGTAAATCAATCGCCTCGGGAGGCGTCAAAGAACGCATACTAGAAGGGGAAGCGCCTCCATTTGTCCAACCAAAAGTGTCCAGCCGGTTGGCCGTCGGCTGGAAACTGCCGGATAGGTAGGGTGCGAAATTCTGGTTGCTCATAGCCAGGGCGATCATCGCTGGCTGATCGGCGTTCTGGAGGCTCAGACCCTCACCCGGTTGCATCAAGATCGTGGCGGTCAATGCCAGACAAGCCAGCGCTGGCACCCCGACGCGCGTGAAAGTGGACCAGGACACTCCCGGCCAATCGGGCCAGCGCGACGTGAGACTCGGCTGCAGCGCGTGGTTTGCTCGCCGCGAGTGGGCGGCGTTCCACGGGGTGACCCGCCATCCGGATCGCTCAAGTCTCGGGGAAGCGCGGCGCGGGATCCAGGAACGCAACTGCGTTTCCAAATTGTTCATCTCGTTCATAATCTTGTCCTTTCAGGCAGGCTCGGAGTTTTTCCAAGCCATAGCGATACCGTCCGGCGGCGGTGTTCGGCGACACGTCGATCAATTCACCAATTTCGTCAAACGTGCAATCATGCCAGAGTTTCAGCACAATGACTTCGCGTTGGGGTCCGGGCAATTCGGCAAGACACCGCATCGCCGCGCGTTCGGCGGGAGATTCCTCGGAGGTCCGTTCGAACCACCGCTGCGATTCCAGTTCCCGCGTCAGCCGGCGCCAGAAGCCTCGGCGGTAGTTCAGCGCGCGATTGCGAAAGCTGCGGACACAATAGTGCGCCGGGTTTTGGGGCTCGCCCGGGTGTTGCCACAGCGCTAGGAAGGTCTCCTGCACCACATCCTCGGCTTCCGCATGGGAAAGACCCAGCGCGCGACCATAAAGAATCAGCTCGGTCGCTTTCGTGTCATACAGCCTTTCGCACCAGGCGGGCGTCGTGTCCGTGTTCACTCGTCAACCCATAGACACCGAGGTGAGTCGATTTGTATAATAAATTTGCGACATGGCTGGGAGGTCGGTTGCAGGCCGCTCTGGGCAAATCGCTTCCGGTGATCTGCCATCGAGTTTGCTCGGCAGTTCCAGCGGCGTCTGCGGAGGTACCTGCACCGACTTCGATTGCCGACTCGAATCGGCTGAGGGAAACGAATGGCTGGCGCCGGCGCTTGTTCTCATGCAAAGCAGGTCGGAGAGCTGGCGGAACGCTCTGGTTTCAGCGGGTATACGAATGCACGATGAATCTGTGTCCGGCCCAGCCGTAGCCGCCGGCATCCTCGACCACGACCTGGTAGCGATCGCACGCTTCGCGCCAGGCTTTTCGCTCGCCAAATTCGTTGGAGGCACGGCAACAATTCCAATCATCAAACAGAACCAAGGCGCCGTCGCTAAGGGAACCGGTCTTGAATACAAAATCGAGCACGTCCAAGGTCGACAAATATAAGTCGCAGTCGATGTGGAGCAGTGCGAATTTGGTTCCCGCGTCGAGTTTTGGCAGGGTTTCAGAAAACCATCCCGCGTGAGTCCTGACCGCGTCCGGTGCCAAATATTTTTGGCACGCGTGTCGGAGTTGCTCGGGGTTAAGACCTTTGTAAGCGCCTACACCCCAGACCCCCGTCTTCACATGCAAGTTTTCACGATCCACCTCATGCACCGAGGCGGGCAGGCCTTCGAAGCTGTCGAACAAATGCAGCCGCTTTTTGGCCCGCATCAGTTTCATAGCCGCCGAGAGGACATTGGCCGTCCGGCCTGTATGACAACCAAACTCGGCAATGTCCCCCGGTACGGCGGCGCAAACGGCGTATTGAACGCCGACGACCAATGCCTCGGCCACTGGCCGGCACGCCAAGGCATTGTATCCGTACCTCGCATTTTCCCCAAAGCTCGACAGGTGACGACATTCGGGAATGGAACTCAGCGGACTGCGGAGTCTTGCAATCACCTTTTGCAAGAAACTCAGGTTAATCATTTCACCGCTATTGTCGGTTTCCCTCACCATAGTTTTCGAAATCACTCAACACACGCGCGCTACCATGTCCACTTGCTCCCAGTTGCAAATGTTCACCTTCGAACATGCAAAACGGCGATACTAGAAGTGAGACAAGGGGCGTTTGTCCATTGCAAAGTAACCTTTGGCGCCCCGCAAAGTGCACAGTCGCTTATTTCAATAGCCACTCCGAACGAGTGAAAAGCCCGTCCGGCAGGCCCGGCTCCAGAGAATTTGGCCGTGCATTCGTTTTAGCGTTGCACGCGCGCCCCGCCGCCCTGCATGAGTTTTTCCACCTCAGCCAGGCTCGCCATTGATGTATCGCCGGGTGTGGTCATGGCGAGGGCGCCGTGGGCGGCGCCGAAGTCCACCGCTTTTTGCGGTTCACCCGTGGCCATCAAGCCGTAGATGAAACCGGAGGCAAAACTGTCACCGCCGCCGACGCGATCCAGGATTTCCAGATCCGGGTAGTTGCGGCTTTCGTAGAATTTGCCGTCCAGCCACGCAATGGCGGCCCAGTCGTTGATCGTCGCGGTCTTGGCGGTGCGCAAGGTCGTGGCGGTGGCTTTAAAATTGGGGAATATCTTCACCGCCGTCTCGATCATTTTTTTGAACGCCGTTACGTCAAGGTGCTGGAGGTTTTCGTCCGCGCCTTCGACCTGAAGGCCAAGGCAGGCAGTGAAATCCTCCTCGTTGCCGATCATCACGTCCACGTGTCGGGCGATCTCCTGATTCACTGCCTGCGCGCGTGTTTGGCCGCCGATGGATTTCCAAAGGCTCGGACGATAGTTGAGATCGTAGCTGACAATGGTGCCATGCTTCCGCGCGGCGGAAACGGCTTCGATCACAAGTTGTGGGGTCGTGTCCGAGAGAGCGGCGAAAATTCCTCCTGTGTGCAGCCAGCGTACACCCAACTTGCCGAAGATATGATTCCAATCAAAATCACCGGGCTTGAGCTGGCTGGCGGCCGTCTGACCGCGATCCGAAACCCCCACCGCGCCGCGCACGCCGAACCCCCGCTCCGTGAAATTGAGGCCGTTGCGCGTGACGCGGCCCACACCATCGAAGGGTCGCCACTGGATAAACTCGGGGCTGACGCCGCCTTGAAGAACAAAATCTTCCAACAAGCGCCCGACGTCGTTATCCGCAAATGCCGTGGCGATGGCCGTGCGCAACCCAAAGCACCGGCGCAGTCCGCGGGCGACGTTGTATTCGCCGCCGCCTTCCCAGACTTTGAATTCACGCGCGGTGCGGATGCGGCCCTCCCCGGGGTCGAGCCGGAGCATGACCTCGCCGAGGGCGAGCAGGTCGTAGCGACAATTCGCGGCGGGTTTGATGTTCAAGGTTGCCATGCCGGGCAAATTTGGAAGGAAACACTGGCGGAGACAATGAATTTAAGGGCCGATATCCCTGTTTTTGGCTTTCGGCAATAACCTCGCTCATTGATTGGAGCTAGCGATTGGGCGATCGGTCCCAAGGCCGCGACGGCCGCTGTGCTGCGATTCGCGGATTCAAACGGCAAGTCCTCTGGGCGGTTTTCGGCAGCCTCTTCGATCATCTTGACTTAGAAGGTGACTGGAGCGAATGCGGTTCAGCGCAAGGGAAAAACCGCGCCCTGGTTGGCCATTTGACAAGCCGGGCGGGTTTTGCCATGCTCCTGTCGCAGCCTAAGTCCGGCGGTCGTTGCTGGACGCGGGGGAACCAATGCTCGGGTGTACCGGGCCGGGGCGAACGGCGACGCGAGTTGCCGGGGTCACTTTCAAGACCCAGCCCGTCAGCTAACCTCGTCGGCAAGTGAAAGGGCAATCTGCCGGAACGCTCCGTGTTCCCCGGATTTCCCGCCTGAGAACATGCAAACCGAAAATGGTGCGGGCATTAAATCTGGACCGGCAGGCGGCCCAGCCGACGCGCCTCTCTCATCGCATTCCAAGCCCCTAGCGTTTTTGGCGCTCGGGGCGTTGGGCGTCGTATATGGCGACATCGGCACCAG
>JANOHH010000306.1:0-1344 GCA_031406395.1 Verrucomicrobiota bacterium
GTTCAGGAAGGCATCCACTTCGGCGACCGTTGGAGGCAGGCCGGTGAGATCGAGGCTCAACCGGCGGATCAAAGTGGCCCGGTCCGCCTCGGGCGAGGGCGTCAGTTTTTCCCGTTCGAGCCGGGCGAGGATGAAGGCGTCAATCCCATTGCGGGGCCAGCGCTTATTCGTGACGACCGGCAATTCCGGGCGCACGGGCTGGGTGAACGCCCAATGCTTTTGTTCATCCGGCCAAACGGCGCCCTGATCAATCCACGCGCGCAACCAACGAACCTGTTCCGTCGTCAGCCGCTCACCTTTCGGCGGCATTTGATCGTCCGATTCCACGAGGGTCACCCGCTCAATAAGCTGGCTCTCCGCACTCTTGCCGGGCACCCAAAACGGTTTCTCGGATTTGCCGCCGCGCGCGGCATCCGGTTTATGATCCAGCCGCAGATCGCTTTTTTGATGATCCGGTCCGTGACATTCGTAGCACCGCTTGATAAAGATCGGTTGAATGTCCCGCGCAAAATCAACCTTGGGCTGGTCGGCGCCAATCCCGCGCTGACCCATGAGCGCCCCGGCCAATCCAAGCGCCGCTGCGAGTTGGATACGGCGACGGAACATCGTGAAAATTGTTTTAGTCATTTCGGGCATTCAACCAAAGTCTGTTTTGCCCGCCAAGCTAGCCCGGTTGCTTATTCGCAGCAAATCAAAATACCGCGGCGTAAGCAGTCGGCGGGCCCGACTGGGCTTCCTAAGGTTGACGGGATAGTTCCAGTTTGAATTTTCGACTTTGGTCCGAACGCCGAAATCCAATGCACAGAAGTTGACCAAGGCAACCAAGGGGGTGGCTTTTTGGCTCGGCGCGGAAGCGTCAGGAATATTTCCCACTCGAAAGTTTCCAACCCTGCCGGCTTCGCTCGCTTCGTTGCTTTCGGCAAGCCGACTCCGGTTTACCGGTTTTGGCAGCTCAGGGCATTCACCACCCGGGGCCGGGTAAATGCGGAACCCCAAACCACCCGCCCGCTTGCTTCGAGGGCAAGGTTACCGAGCGCAACTCGTGGTGGGGACGGAGCCAGACCACGTCCATGGTTCAGCTGCCGGACGGCTCGTTACTGACTGCCTATGGCACCGGCTTCCGGAACGAGCCCACCGAGCCGCTTTGCAAGCTGGACGTGTGCTTGGTCCGGTGGCGCGTCCGCAACCAACCGGTAAGCACGGACCGGACTCTGCGCGATGCGTCGTTTGATTCGGGTGTCCGAAACAAGTTCGAGCCGGAGACGTGGGGATTGGTCAACCTTGAAACAGCAGTTAGCGCAAAGCCGCAGCGCGGCGAAGCCGCAACCAAACTGATTTGTCACG
>JANOHH010000287.1:0-3545 GCA_031406395.1 Verrucomicrobiota bacterium
GAGTTGCCAGCACCTAGGGGGCCTGATGTATTTGACAAACCGTAGTCCAAAGTGCCGGCGGTGAATTGCAAGCCATTCCCCGTCGGCGCCACTCCGTTTTGCGCGGTGCCAGTGGCGATGTCGAGTACCATGCCTTTGTAAACTCCATTGACCGTGGCAAGCCCGAAGCCGGTAACAAAGCCAACGGCTTTGATGCCGTAGTTGCCCGGCTCAATGCCGATAGGATTCGGAGCGGTTGTGAACGGGCCCGTGGGATTCACAAGGGCAGTGATGGTGCTACCGCCTGAGAAGGTAAAGATCCCGCCGGTGAGGTCACCCGAGATCGAGCCACCCCAAGAAGCAACATTGGCACCGGCGACTTGAGGCGCAAAGGCCAAACCAAACGCATTACCGGCGAGCGTGAGCGTGCTTAATGAAGAATTTACATTGAGGGTTACCGCCACCGCGCGGGCAGAGGTCGGCATCGCCACCACTGCTGCGAGGGCAAGAGCGCCGGCAACTAATTTGTACGTTGATTGGATTTTACGCATATTTTTCCTGTGTTTCTGATTTGTTCCGATGGTTTTTTTGAATCTTAGGGTCGCTAGGATTGAACAGAGATTACCGTTTAAACCAGTGGTGTCAATCTAAAAATCACGGCAGGGCAATTTTTCCAATGATGATAGCAATCCACCTCCGTTTTTGTACGGATGCAATTCGGATTTCATGAACATCTACCTTCAACGGACGGATGGGCAGCTCAGTGGTCAACCAATCGCTTGAGCATTTTCCGACTAAAAGGTAGTCCCCAAAAGTTACAGGCCCGCACGGTTGGTCGTTCGCCGCATTGTGTTTTGGCGTGGTTGGTCCTGCGATCGTAGCGCGGCGGCCAGGACACGGTAGCGCCAATAAACCCTGCGACCACTTCACGATCACACCCCAACGCCCTCGGACCGGTCGCCCCGCCGGAGTAGTACCCGATGCGTCTGTCCGCCCTCTGGCTTTGACGATGTTTTGACAGCCGCGCAGACGACCGCCAGAATCGAACGGTTTTCCGAAATCGTGGGGAATTATCGGATTAATTCACGGGGGCGGTGCTGCGTTCCATGAACCAGGTGGTGTCCAGCTTGTTATTCGCGGGGAAACCATTATGCTGACCCTTGATCACGGGTTGCACGGTACCGGCTTTCGTGGCCGGATTGTAGCCGTCCCTCCACTTATGGATCTCCGCGTGACCGTCGGCAAAACCAAGCCCACAGGCCCCGGCATGATAACTGGCCGGCAGATCGGTCCAGCCCATCGCCGCAGGCATGCCGTTGACCAGCCAACCATCGTTGATGCTGTCGGGATGTTCATCCACAAAAACCCACAAATTGACCGGGGGCGGGTGCTTGATCTGCGAAAGCTTTTGGTAACTGTAGTAGCCGGTGGTCGGGCTGCCACCGACAACCCCAATATACGCGTTCATGGAGACACTGCGGACCCGGGGGAGGGTGGCGCCCCGGACGACACACGGATAAATATCCGCCGGGCACTTGTAAATGCCAATGCTCTTGGTGTACGGCCCAATCTTGGCATTCTGTAGTTTAAGCGTATTCGTGTTATCCGTGTTGCCAACGTTAAAATCCAGCCAGCCATCCACCCAACCGCCCGCGCTTGAACTGCCGCTGGTGTTGGGCGGCACCCGGTCCTGGTTGTCATCGGCATACATTATCCAAGCCAGGGTCAGTTGCTTTTGACTGGACATGCAATAAACGGCCTGAGCCTTGACCTTGGCCTTGCTCAAGGCCGGCAGCAACATCGCGGCGAGAATCGCGATGATGGCAATGACGACGAGCAGTTCGATCAGGGTGAAGCCAGGCAGGTGCTTGCCCCGTCGGTTTGACGAGGTTGCCGCTACGACTTGTGCTGTTTTCACTGAATGTTTCATACCGGATCGAAGGTCGATGTAATCGCGAATTAATGCACCACAAAACAAATATTGTTACACCAGAAAATAAGCCCCCTGAACAATAATTCGAACTCGCTTCCAATACCAACGGTCGGGGCACCCCAACCGCTCCCGCAAAGAAAAAACCGGGTAGTGCCCATGTCACTGCCCGGTCTGATGTTCGGCCCCTGAGGCATTTGCCACGGGGGGTGAACGGGACGCGGCGGATCGCCGCGTCCCGCCCGATGATTTTACCGCACCAAGCGGACGTAGAGCGGGCCGGTGCCGGCGGAAATGCTCACGGGCGGTGCGACATTCCCCGCGGTCGCAGGACTCCAAGTCGTGGGAGTGGACAATGAGGCGGTTGTTTGCACCGTGAACAATCCGTCCTCCGGGTTCCACGAGAGGTTCAGGTTGCTGCCCGACTTGGTCACGGTGATGGTCGGCCGCGGCGCGGCGACCGGCGCCGGATGGCTGATGACGGTGTAAACCGTGGTTTCGGTCGCAGTGTCGCCGCCACCAGCCGGATTGTTGGTGCTATTGATGGTCATCTTGGCGGCAATGCAAATCTCCCGGGTCGTCATAGCCACACTCGGCCCGGCACCCGTAATGCCGTCACCGCTCGTGGTCGCAGTGCCATCGGCATCGTAGTTCACAAACGGGAAGAACGAATGCGTCAGATACGTGAAATTCGCGCCATCGAACTGCAGAACCCGAGCTGCAATCTGATTCTGGAAGTTCGCAGTAGGCTTGTGGATGTAGGCCACGCACAGGCGATCCAGAGCGTCCACAGCCAAGCTCGTGCGATCATTGGCGAACCCGACCTCCTGATCGTCAACCTGTGCCTTGCCTACAAACGCCCGCGTGTTCGCATCCCAAGCGGCAACCCAGACGGAAGCACCAGACTTCGCCGCCATGTAAACGTAATGGCTGCGGATATCAGATGCGGTGCGCAATCCATCACCACGGCCAGTGTCGAATGACAATCCAGACGAAGTGTTGTGATTCACCAAGCCCAGCAGGTTACCCGCATTGTCGTAGAAGTAGAGCAGGCCTCCCGCCGGGCGAACCACAAAACCACCCTTGAAGGCGGCCACGTTGTCCCATTGGTCGCCCAAACTTACCAAGGTGGCTGACTTCACCACGGCACCCGACGGCGTGATGATCGAGAAACTCGAAAGTTGCGGGTCTGGATCCAGATATCCGGTACGATCCTCGGTGACCACGACCATGTTTCCGTTATCCAACACCACCGGGCGGCCACCCGTCCGGGACACCTGCGTTTGGGTCACCGGCGAGGTCGCGGTAACGAAGTTGCCATAAAGCGGATCAAACGCCTTGCTCAGGGGAGTCTGAGCCAGAGTTGCGCTGTTGAGCGAGAACGTCTGTACCGTGACATAGGCATTCGCACCGACGTAACAGGCATTGCTCGTCCAACGGGTGTTAGACTGAAACGACGGATGCTGGCCCAACGAGGATTCGCCGGCAGTGATGAAATTCGCCGCACCGTAGCGTTTGTCGCCCGCCACGCGTTGCGGATTACCGTTCTGCCGACGAAAGTTCACAGCGCCACGGTGAGGAGCGCCAGCATCGGTGTAATAATGTTCACCAATTTTCGCCGCACCACCAGCAGCCG
>JANOHH010000383.1:0-3007 GCA_031406395.1 Verrucomicrobiota bacterium
GCCGGAAGGGATCCGGCGGGTGCGCCGGCATTGTCCCACCCTGCGCATCTTCACGGCGGCGATTGATGCCAAATTAAACCCGCGCGGCTTTATCCTTCCTGGTCTGGGGGACGCGGGCGACCGGCTTTTTGGAGTTTAACAATCAGAATCCAACCCGATGAAATCCTCCGACAATCTCCTGATGGTCGCCGACAGCGAGCACGACGCGAATATGCTGTACGCCGTGGGCATGTTTGTTCCTGATCCCTTCATCTACCTGCGCCTGCGCGGACGGTCGAGCATTGTAATGAGCGATCTGGAAATTGACCGGGCCCGGCGGGACGCGCCGCATTGTCGCCCGCTCTCGTTGGGTGGCTGCCAGGACAAACTGCGCAAAGCGGGGGTGAAATCGCCCGGTCACGCCCAGGTCATTGCCAGCCTTCTGCGTGAACGGAAGATCCGTCGCGTGCTCGTGCCGCCGAATTTTCCGCTGGGTCTGGCCGGTGAGTTGCAGCGTTTGCGCATCAGCGTGCAGCCCACGCGGGGAAACTTTTTCCCGCAACGCGAACAGAAGCAGCCTGCGGAAATCAAGAAGATCAGCGCTGCGCTCATGATGGCGGAGGTGGGCATGTCCGAAGCCATGCAGGTGTTGCGCGGTGCGAAGATCGGGCGCGACCGGCGCCTGCTGTATCACAACATTCCGCTCACCGCGGAGAAATTGCGCGCGGTGATTGACACCGCGATTCTGCAGGCGGGCGGCCGGGCGGCCAACACGATCGTCGCCGGGGGCAAGCAGGGCTGCGATCCGCACGAGCGCGGTTTCGGGCCGTTGCGCGCCCAGGAGCCGATCATCATTGATATTTTTCCGCGCTCCCAAGCCACGGGCTATTTTGGCGACATCACGCGCACGGTGGTCCGCGGCCGCGCAAGCGAGGAGGTGCGGCGGCTGTATGAGACGGTGCGCCAGGGGCAGAAGCTCGGGTTCGACAAAATCCGGGCAGGTGTGCGGACGGCGGACGTGCATCGCGCCGTGTTGGATTACTTCGCCCAGCAAGGCTACCAGACCGGGCGTCGGCGCGGTCGCATGGAGGGCTTTTTTCACGGCACGGGGCACGGGCTGGGTTTGGAAATCCACGAAGCGCCGCGCCTGGGCCAGCACTCGCTGGGGAAACTGGTGGCCGGTCAGGTGGTGACCGTGGAGCCGGGGCTATATTACCCCGAACTGGGCGGGGTCCGACTCGAAGACGTGGCGCTCGTAACGCGAAATGGTGCGCGCAACCTTACCCAGTTCGAGAAAACTTTGGAACTGTGAGCCACTGACGGTTTACTTTGTGCCGGCGGCCGGGACTTGTGCTCGCGCCTCGGGCAGCCATTGCTTCAGTTGCTGGATGCGATCCGCGTCCAGCGGGTGCGTGCGCAAGAACCACGGCGTTTCGCCACCCGATTTTTGGTTGAACGCTGCAAACCGTTCCCAGAATTTCACCGCCTGCTCCGGGTCGTAGCCCGCCCGCGCCATGTAAATCAGGCCGATGTAGTCCGCCTCGGATTCCTGGGCGCGGCTGTGCGGCAATTCCGCGCCCACTTTGGTCCCGACCCCATAGGCCAGTTGCGCTGCGGCTTGGAGGCGTGGATCTGAATTGGCGAGGCCGATTCCCAACAAACTTCCGCCGGTCTGAACCACCATCGCCTCGCTCATCCGTTCGCCGCCGTGCCGGGCCACCGCGTGCGCGATCTCGTGTCCCAGGACCGCCGCGAGCCCGGCTTCGTCCTTGGTGATCGGCAGGATGCCGGTATAAACGCCGACTTTTCCACCCGGCAGACAAAACGCATTGGCCTCCTGGCTTTGAAAGACCACGAATTCCCACTGCGCATTCGGCATGTCCCCCGCCGCGACCGCCGCGATGCGTTGACCAACCTTTTGGACCAGGGCATTCGCTTTCGTGTCCTGACTGATGGGCAACTGCTTTTTGGTTTCCTCGAAACTCGTCAGGCCGAGTTGCATCTCCTGACCGGGTGACATGAGATTCAACTGGGAACGACCTGTGACGGGCACCGTGGTGCAACCGCTGCCGAGCGTCAAAACCAACGCGAACCCGAAGGGGGCGAACCAGCGAGTCAAAAACCTAACCAGAGCGGGGCAATGTTCTTGCATGGCCATAGCCAAACAAATTCCCGGTGATTATCAATCTTCAAACCAAGGAATCCGTCGAAGACCAGCCGGTTCCCGGTACGGAAATTTCCGCTCCCGGAAGCCCGATTCCAAATTTATGGAGAGTCGGGCGGTGGCTGAAAATCTGTTGGTGCTTAATTTGCCGGTTAATTTGCTTGCCGCGCCGCGGCCAGTCTTTAAGGTCTTTCCCGATCATGTCCGACAAAATGAAGAAACGAAGAGCGACAAAACCTCCGGGTCGTAACCATCCTGCGACCACCGGGAAAGCCAAGGCTACAGCGAAGAAGTCAGTGCAAGCCGCGGCGCCAAAAACAGGCGGGCTGGATTCGGAAACTGAGTTGCTAAAAAAAGGGAAGGATGAGTTGGATACCAGTTTTCTGCGAAAGCTGGCGGGGGCCTCGGACACGGAAATTTTGCGCCGGGGCAAACCCGCTCCCGACACGACGTTCCTCAAGCAAGGTAAAAGCGAATTGGATTCCGCGTTTTTTAAGAAGTCGGATACCACCGGCACCGCGGCCTTGCCCGAGCGCGAGCGGGGCAGCTACGACGGCGACACCGCGATCAAACTTTATCTCCGCGAGATCGGTCAGGTGAAACTCCTGACGCCGCAGGAGGAAATCCAGCTCGCGGCCCGCATCAAGAAAGGGGACAAGCGCGCCCGCGAACACATGATCAAGGCCAACCTGCGCCTGGTGGTGAAGATCGCTCGCGACTACGAAGGCATCGGCCTGCCCCTGCTGGATTTGATCAGCGAAGGCAACATTGGTTTGATGAAAGCCGTGGAACGGTTTGACCCGGCCAAGGGCGGAAAACTTTCAACTTACGGCTCCTGGTGGATCAAACAGGCCATCAAGCGGG
>JANOHH010000406.1:0-3628 GCA_031406395.1 Verrucomicrobiota bacterium
CCTGCTCTTCATCAGTCACAACAAAGGCTGCCAGTATTACGTGGGTGACTACCGGAACGACAAGTTTTACCCGGACAACCACGGGCGCATGACGTGGATTGATAACACCTACTTTGCGCCCGAGGCGCTGATCGATGGGCAAGGCCGGCAGATCATGTGGGCGTGGCTGCTCGACAATCCGTCTGGGGAAAAAGAAAAGGGCTGGTCGGGCGTGTATGGCTTGCCCCGCTCCCTCTGGCTCGGCGACGACGGCACCTTGCGCCTGCAACCGGTGAAAGAACTCGAACGCCTGCGCTTCCATGAAAAAACCTGGAACGAGCTGGCATTGGCCGCCGGCGAAACCAGAGCGCTCGAAGGCGTGGCCGGCGACGCCTGCGAACTGGAGATCGAAATCGAAGTCGGCACCGCCAAACAGAGCGGCCTAAAAGTTCGCGCCTCGACCAGCGGCTCGCCCCGTGGGATAGACGCACGCGGTCCCGAGTCGGAGGCTGGTGGTGTTATCCCACGGGGCGAAGAAGAAACGCTCCTTTATTTCGACGCGGACAAAAAAGAACTGGTCTTCGACTCCACGCGCAGCGGCAAGGAGGGCCGCAAAGTGGTCGAGCGCGCGCCGTTCACTTTGAAGCCGGGCGAGCCATTGAAACTGCGCGTCTTCGTGGACAAGTCGGTGGTCGAAATCTTTGCCAACGACCGCCAGGCGATCGGGCGGCGGGTTTACCCGACCCGCAGCGACAGCCTCGGGTTGGTCCTGTTCGCCAAAGGCGGCGGTGCGCGGTTCAAGTCCGTGAAAGCCTGGGACATCATGCCCTCAAACCCATACTGAAGGTCTGATCACCGACGATGCCATCACCCATCCGATGCCGCAAACGAGTTGTGGAATACTGACGGGTGCTTTGGTTAGACTCACTTCACCAACTATGAAAATCACGCCCCACCCCTTCAGCTTGATCGCAATTTGCAGCCTCGGCTTGCTCTTGGCCGGTTGCGGCAACAAGGCTGATGCCACCAAGCCTCCCGCTGGTGCCGGCCGGCTCTTTGGCGTTTCGTTTCAAACGATGAACAATCCGTTCTTCGTGGACCTGAACGCCGGTCTCCAGAAAACCATCGCGGCGCACGGGGACCGGCTCACGACGCTGGATGCGCAATTCAATAGTCTCAAACAAAAGAACGACATCTCCGACCTGATCCAACAGCAGCCCGCCGCCATCTTTATCAACCCGGTGAACTGGGAGGGCATCAAGGGCAGCCTGATCGAGGCGAAACGAAAAAACATCCCGGTCATCGTCGTGGACGCGCCGGTGAGTGATCCGGACCTGGTGCTCTGCCAGGTGGCCAGCGACAATGTGGAAGCCGGCCGGCTCGCTTGCGAAGCGTTGGCTCAAATCAAACCCAACGCCAAGGTCGTCATCCTGCATCTCTCGGTGAACAAAGCCTGCATTGATCGTGTGGATGGTTTCAAGGCCGAGCTGGCGAAACATCCGGGGATGAAAGTGCTCGACGTCCAGGAAGGCAAGGGGAGCACCGAAGCGGCGCGGCCGGTGATGCGGGATTTGCTGGGTCGCTTTCCGGATCTCGACGCCGCGTTTCCCATCAACGACCCGAGTGCGCTGGGCTGCATTTCGGCCATTGAGTCGGCGGGAAAGCTGGGGCAAGTGACCGTGGTGACGGTGGACGGCTCGCGGGAAGGTGCGGCGGCCATTGTTGCCGGAAAACTGCACTCCACCTCGGCGCAGTATCCGGGCGAGATCGGTCGCATCGCCGCCGAAAAAGCCTATGACCACCTGGCCGGCAAACCGGTTGAGAAAGAAGTGAAAATTCCGGTCAAGCTCGTTACGAAAGCAAACGCGGCTGAGTTCCTCAAATAAATGAGCGGGCCGGCTGCAACGCCTCCACCGCGATTTCCGGTCGTGGTGTTCTCGCCATCAAGTTCAAAGCGGATTAGCCGAAGGGAATGAGTCATGATCAGGTTCATCGGATTGCTTGCCTTCATTATCAGCCAATTCCTGGCCGTCGCCTTGCCGGCCCTTGAGAGACAAGACTCCTTGGGGGACCTGTTCGCGATGGACCGCCGCGACATGATCACCGCCCCGGAACATCTCGGCATTATCAATGGCAAACTAACCATTGGCACCCCCGGAGGTCAGGCCGCTGGCATTGATGGTCTGTGGGCGCCGCCCTTCGTGAGTTCGGACTTCGCACTGCGCTTGGAGATTTTCGGCCAGGAAATTCCCACGCCAACCTGCAAATGGTGGCCGTTCAAACTCGAACAGCGCGGCGTGGTAAACGGAGTTGCGGTGTCCGCCGCCATCGTCCTCGTGCCGGGCCGGCGCGGCGGGCTGGTGGCTCTCTCGGTGCACAACCCCACGCCCCACGCGCTCGAGACGCCACTGGCATTCAAAATCCGCGGCACCTTGGATTACCGCGGACAATGGGAGTTTGCCCAGGCCAAAAGTTCGACCACCACCACGCCCACCGCCGAAAACAGCACGCTGACGCTGACGGCCGGTGAACAGTCCATTGTGCTGCAAGGTGCCGGCGACGCCCTGACGTGGGATGCAGCCAACCGCGTCGGCACGCAGACCTTAACTCTGCCGCCCGGCGGGACCGCGACGGTCTATCTGGCCTTTGCCCTGGGGCCGTCGGCTGCGGCTGCGGCCGGCTGCCAAGCCATTGCCGCCGCGCCGGCCAAGGCTATTGCCGACGCGGACGCCGCGCACGGCCAGGCCGTCGCGGACTTGTTTCAACGGCTTCCCCGACTCGTCTCCGACAATATGGAAGTGGAGAAGTTCTATAACCGTTCACTGATCCACTTGATCATGAACCGCTGGGACGTGCCGGAGTTCGTGCTGCATCCGCATTATTCGACGGGCAGCATCCGCGGCGGCTGCGTGACCGAGTATCTGTGGAACTATGGCGAAGCTTGGGAGATTCTGCCGCTGTACGATCCCGCCGCGAACCGCGAGCACATCAAGCAGTTTCTCAAGTGCGACATGACTGCGCATTTTGCCTTCAACCCGGTGGACGGCGGCGCACATGGGCCGTGGTACATGGTCAACCAGGAGAAGATCATCGGGCTGGTTTACCACCACGTGAAACTCACCGGCGACACGTCGTTTCTCGACGAGCTCGTCGCAGGCAAGACCGTCTTGGACCACGTTCTTAAAAACGCGATGGTCCGGGATGACGGATCGAAGCCGGTCGAGCTGATCGACTACGGTGCTTCGAACAGCCACCTGGAATTGCGCCGGCAATACACCTATAACCACGTGATGCCCGACCTCAACGGCCGTCGGTATGCCAACTATCTCCACGCGGCGCGACTGGCGGAAATCGCTGGCCACCCGGCCCCGCAACTTCGCGGACGGGCCTCGGAACTGAAGACGCTGCTTAAACAAAAGCTGTGGCACCCGGAAAACCAGTGGTTCAATTTCATCAACGAGCAAGGGCAGCCCGAAACTCGCTGGATGGTGCAGATGTTCTATCTCCTGGGCAGCGGAGTCTTGGACACGGAAACGGAGGGTGGGTTGATCAGCCACCTCAACGAGAAGGAATTCCTCGGTGAGTACGGCCTGCACAGCCTGGCCAAGGGTGACCCCGCCTACGACCCGGCCGATGTGGACAACGGCGG
>JANOHH010000302.1:0-1086 GCA_031406395.1 Verrucomicrobiota bacterium
AAACGGTGCGTGGAGCGCACTTTCCCAACGGTAGGCCCAACCGAGAAAACATCATTCCCCTGCATCCAAATGAAAGCGAACCCGCGAATAACTCAAACCTTCCTAGCGTTGCTGGCTCACCGCGAGCGTGGCGGCGACCGATCCTGCCTGGTCCGAGATCGGATGCTCAAGAGTGACCGTCAAGCTGCGATCGTTTCGCCCCGCCCCAAACCCGGCTCGTTCGCGAACCCACTCAAGCAACCCACGTTACTCGGCGAATGAACCCACTTTGTACGAGTACAGGCCCGCGCACGACCACTCGTCGGCGCCGGTTTTTGATGGACTTTGACTTCGATTTTGGCGACTACTGAACCCGTTATGTTTTCACTCCAACAGCTCTTCGGCAAAGGCGACAAATTTCTCGATCTGCTCGAAGCGGCCGCGCATGAAGCCCACGAAAGCGTCCGGCTCACCAACCAGTTGATCAATTCGCCCCGTGACACGAAAACGCACGACGACCTCGTCCTGGCCCGCCGCAAGGAAATGAAGTTTTCCGAGCAAATCAGCGCGGAATTGGTGCTGACCTTCGTTACCGGGCTGGAGCGGGAAGACATTGAAGCACTGTCCCGGGCGATTTACAAGATACCGAAAACGGCCGAGAAGCTCGCCGAACGTTTTCTCCTCGCCGCCCCACATTTGCAGGGGGCGGAATTTACCCGGCAGACCGAAATGATGATCAAATCCACCGATGTCGTGCTGATGATGGTCCGGCATCTTCGGCAACTTGACGAATTGGAACAAATCAAGGAGTTGAACGACCAACTCCAGTATATCGAGGGCGAAGCCGACAAGCTCATGAACGAATTGTTGCGCGATCTTTACAGCGGCAAGTTCGACGCGCTGCGCGCGATTGTGATTCGGGATCTTTACGAGTTGATCGAAAAAGTGGTGGACCGTTGCCGCGATGTCGGCAACGTGATCATGAACATCGTGCTAAAAAACTCCTGAGCCGCCCGCGCGATGATCCTCATTTTCACCGTCATCCTGGTGGCGCTGGTGTTCGAATACATCAACGGTTTCCATGACACGGCCAATTCCATCGCTACG
>JANOHH010000507.1:0-2265 GCA_031406395.1 Verrucomicrobiota bacterium
CAACGCTTGAATCCCTGCCCGGCTTTCCGTTTAATCTCCCGCGTGCCTATCAAAGTGATCGCGGTCGCCAACCAAAAGGGTGGGGTCGGCAAGACCACCACGGCGGTGAATCTGGCGGCGTGCCTCGCGGCCACGGGCCAACGCGTGCTGTTGTTTGACCTGGATCCGCAGGCCAATGCCACCAGCGGCGTGGGGGTGGAGAAAATCGAGGGGGCGAGCGCGTATCGCCCCCTGTTCGGCGAAGGGTCGCTGGCCGACAAGATTAAGCCCACGGCCTTCGATCGCCTTTCCCTGATTCCGAGCGAGGTGGATTTATGCGGCGCGGACGTGGAGCTCGCCCGGGCGGAAAATCATCTGCTGCGGCTGTCGGTAGCCTTGCAGCCGGTCCGCGAGTCCGGCCAGTTCGATTTGATCCTCGTGGATTGCCCGCCGTCGCTGGGCATCCTGACGCTAAATGCGTTTGCGGCCACGGATGGCGTGCTGGTGCCCTTGCAATGCGAGTATTATGCCCTGGAAGGCATCTCAATGATGAACCGCGTGCTGACACAACTGCGCGAGGCGGGTGTGAATCCCCGGCTGGAAATCTTTGGCGTGCTGATGACGATGTTCGACTCGCGCACGAAGCTGTCGAATGAAGTCGTGAGCGAAGTGCGAAATCTACTGGGGGAGCGCGTGTTCGAAACCATGATCCCGCGCAGCACGAAACTCGCGGAAGCGCCCAGTTTCGGCCAGCCGATCATCCACTACGACAAATACAGCGCCGGCGCGGCAGCGTACGAAGTGTTCGCGCAGGAAGTTTTGCAACGGTTGAATGCCAAGTAAACCGCCGCGTCTGTCATTCTTTATCAAATTATGAAAAATTCCTCATCTTCATTCTGGTTTTTGTTGTCGCTCCTCACCGTCACCACTCTCTCCGCCGCCGACTGGCCGCAGTATCGCGGGCCCAACCACGACGGTTCCACGCCGGAAAAAATCCTCGCCCCTTGGCCGACAGAAGGGCCGCGCGTGGTTTGGAAAGCGCCGCTGGGACCGAGCTTTGGTTCGTTTGCGGTCAGCGATGGTCGGGCGTTTTGCTTTGTCCAGCGGGCCGTGGACGGCCAGGACCAGGAAGTCGTGCTGGCGTTGGATGCCAGCACCGGCAAGGAAATTTGGGCCGCGCCGCTGGGGAAACCCACCTTCGACAAACAGGGTGGCGACGGCCCGCGCTCCACGCCGACCGTGGATGGCGGGCGCGTTTATCTGCTCGGCGCTTACCAAGTGTTGACTTGTCTCGACGCGGCCACCGGCAAAATGATCTGGCAGCACGATCTCGTGAGTGAATTCGGGGGCAAAGTCATCAAGTGGAATAGCGCTGCGTCGCCGATCCTCGAAGGTAATTTGATTTTCGTGAACGGTGGCGGGGCCGGGCAGGCGTTGCTCGCGTTCGAAAAGGCGGATGGAAAGCTGGTCTGGAAAGGCGGGGAGGATGCGCCCACCCACGCGTCGCCGGTGCTGGCGACGATTCATGGCGTGCGCCAGGTGATTTTTTTCACTCAATCCGGGGTGGTGGCCGCCGAGGCCAAGACTGGCCGGGAGCTGTGGCGTTTCCCGTTTCCGTATTCGGTTTCGACCGCTTCCTCGCCCATCGTTTCGGGCGACATCGTCTATTGCTCGGCGGGTTACGGCGTGGGCGCGGGCGCGTGCCGGATCACGAAGGCGGGAGACAAATTTGCGGCCACGGAAATCTGGCGCGAATCGGGCAAAATGATGAACCACTGGACGACGCCGGTTTGCCGCGACGGTTATCTCTACGGCATCTACGGTTTCAAGGAATTTGGGACCGCGCCGCTCAAATGCGTCGCGATTGCCACGGGCAAGGAGGTCTGGTCCAAGCCCGGTTTCGGTTCCGGGGGCGGGACGATTCTGGTGGGCGATCAGCTTCTGGTGCAGGGCGATCGCGGTCCGCTGGTGTTGGTGGATGCGAAGCCGGACGCGTATCACGAAGTGGCCCGCACCGAACTTTACGGCGGCAAATGCTGGACGATGGCGGTGGTCAGTAACGGCCGCATCTACGCCCGGAACGACAAGGAGGGCTTTTGCCTGGACGTGGCGCTGAAGCAGCCGGCGGGCAAGTGACGAGGCTGAGCGGCGCAGTGCGACGACCGGCCGCAAATCCTAAAAGCTCTTTTGCTGGAAAATTTTCCTCTGATTGGCGGCGTGGGAAATTGAGACCAGCCCCGCGAACGTCAGCGCGCGGGAACCGGGCAATACAAATCAAACCGCGCC
>JANOHH010000511.1:0-1426 GCA_031406395.1 Verrucomicrobiota bacterium
CGGCGACGCAGAAGGGCCCGTTGTGGTGGGCGGGGACGCACCGGATCCACCACAAGTATTCGGACACCGAGCGGGACGTGCACAGCCCGCTCCGCCGGGGGTTCTGCTCCGGCGGTTGCTTTCATGCAACCGTTAACTCGCTTCAACTCCAACCTCGAATCGGTTGCCATTGAGTTTTGCCCGGCGCTTTGGCATCAATGTCGGCATGTCGCTTCCTACCTCATTGTTCTCCCGGCGCGAATTTGTCTCCTGTCTGGCCCAAGCCGGCATCGCCGTGTCGTTCGCCGGCAACACCCTCGCCCAACCCGCCGCCGGCGCGCGGCCCGATCTGGTCATCCAGTTTCCCGGCCAATGGTCGTTCCTGTTGCCCAAGGCCAGCATCATTCTCGTCAGCGACCAGCAGCTCGACGAACTCACGGATCCCGACAAGGAAATTGATCTCAGCCTGAGCAGCACACCGAACAAGACGACGCTGCGAAAAATCTGCGAACAGAATCAGGCTGGCGGCGTGAAAACCATGATCGTGGCGTTCGACGAATTCTGGAGCGCGTACCGTCCGGGTCAGGGCGGCAAGCCGCGCGCGTCCACGCCCGACATGCCGGATTATCTCACGCGCATCAAGAAGATCAGCGACTTCGCGGGCCAGTACGGCATCGGCCTTGAACTCAGCCTGCTCAGCCCGCTCGAACTGGGCCGCGCCTACCAGCAAAAGACCGGCTCGCCCCGTGGAATAGAGCCTCACCCCGCCAACGGTGATTCCGCCGCGCTTATTCCACGGGGCGAGTCCGGTCGTTGGGTCCAGTATCGCGAAGGCTGGCGTGATCCCAAGACCGGCGATTTCACCGTCCAGCTTTGGGAACAACGCCAGTGGACGAACAACAAGGGCACGATCAACCTCACCCGCACCGGCGTGCGCCTCTTCGTCTATCGCGAACGCCGCATCGGCAACACCGATTTCTACGCCGTGGAACCGAAAGCCATCGTGGAGCTGAAAACGCCGCCGCAAATCTCCGTGAGCGAGTCCGCCTCCGGCAGTTCCCCGGCGCACCGCCTCACGCTCCACGGCAGCGGCGAAACGGAAACGGCCGATCTCGACCGCGTGCTCGTCGTCGTTTCCTATCAGACGCCCGAGATGGATTATTTCAGCCCGAAAGCGCTGCCGTATCTCAAGGAGCTGGTGCAGGACTATCACACGGCGGGCGTCCGCCTCAACGGCCTCTACAGCGACGAGATTCATATCCAGGGCGACTGGAATTATTTCGGCCACCACGACGAAGGCGAGTTCACGCTGCGTTACCTCACACCGCATTTCGCACAAAAATTCGCCGCGCTCTTCGGTGACGAGTTCGCCGACTTCGAGAAATATCTCGTCTATTTCTGTCGCGGCCAGCACGGCTTCCTGCCGAATCTCGATGCGCGCGCGCCG
>JANOHH010000525.1:0-7839 GCA_031406395.1 Verrucomicrobiota bacterium
ATCTGGCAGATCAGCAGCGGCCGAGCCTTGGCTCAAGCGATCCCCAGCCAGTGTACCATAAGGAAACTTTGGCAACCATTCGGCACCGACCCTTTCAACGTGGATGGGGAACGACTTGTGACCTCCACCGCCAACGGCGCGTACATTTGGGACGTGAAGACCGGCGCGCAACTTATTGGCCCGCTGGAGGGCGGTACGCTTTCAGCCGAATTCAGTCCTGACGGCCTGCGTGTGGTTACTTCGGGAGAGACGGCAAGGGTGTGGGATGCACAAACAGGCAAGTTGATATGCGAGCTCAAGCACGACCTCCACCTTTGGCTGGCGCGCTTCAGCCGGGACGGACAGCGTGTCTTGACTATCTCTCCCGACAGGACGGCGCAGGTCTGGAACGCAAACACCGGCCGCGCTATTTCCGGCCAACTAAGAAATGGCTGGAGCAAAACGGGCCAGTTTAGTCCAGATGGAAGGTGGGTGCTCTCCGCAGGGTTTGGAGAGGCGCGTGTTTGGGACGCGGAGACAGGTCAACTGTTGACTCAACCACTCAAACACAGCGGACTCTGTTGGGGTGAGCTAAGCCTGGACGGTGAAGGGCTGGTTACGGCCTCAACGGATGGGAATGCACGTGTTTGGGGAATCCGTTGGAAGCAGCAGTGGCCGCAAGCGCTCCGGGTTTCATCTCCCGCTCCGGAGTGGGTTCCTAGGTTGTTGGAGGCGGTTGCTGAAGAACGCTTGGACGAAGATGGCGTTTCACAAAAAGTTGCTCCAGACCCTGAGCTTTCGGCAATCAGAAAGCAGCTCTCCGAGAGTGCGAGGACGGACGTTTGGACTCGTTGGGGTCGTTGGCTTTGCTTTGGAACGCAGCCTCTTACCAACCTGCTTCTCAATGGTAGTTTTGAGCAGCCTTCACACGTAGGAAGCGGTGTTGTGTTTTCAGGCGATGAACGTTTCAGTCTCCCCGGCTGGACTTGCCCTGTTAGTTCAAACAAGTTCTTCCTCGAATACGGCCAACCGCAGGGGCGCCGAATGAATATGGACGGTTATCAGGCGGTTTGTATGAATGGCGACGGTCTGCCTCTCTCGCTTTCACAAAGCTTCGCTACGGAGACTGGAAAGAGTTACCTATTGACCTTTGGCGTGAGCATTGAATTGACCGACAGCCAGTCGCGGTCTCAATTGACCATGAGTGTTGCAGGTGTGTCGCGGATTATTGAGCCCTTTTTCGACAAACGGTACGTAGTCAATACTTGGCAGTTCACGGCTGTATCCAATCTTACCACTCTGACCTTCACCGACAGCAGTCGCATTGTCCCAAGTGCTCACAAGACCTTCCTTGATGCCATTTCCGTGATTGCCACCCGAGAGACTGAGGTGGCCAATGGGGACGGCTCGGGTAGCAAGGACGCTTCGAAGTAGATGAGTGCTTGGATGCTTAGTCAAGCAAGCCTCGCAAACGAACAAACATGGAAACCAAAGAGCAAGTTTCGCCCTGGAAAACCATTCAGTGAGAAAACAATTGTTTCTGCCGCGAGCCAAAGCCCACGTGGCCTTGGCGCTGCACGCACTCACTTTCCTGCTGTTCACCATTGGTCACCAAACGCCATCGCTCGCTGGTACGGACAACAACTGGCGGGCGGATCCACGAATCTGGCAGAGCCGACGGGTAATGCAGTCGCCTCCCAAGCGCCTGCCACAAACGGGCAGGCGGGGGAGGAAAAGATCCCCACGGCGATGAAGCTGGTCGGCAAGCCAGTGCCGAAAGTGTTCAAGTTGCCGTTGCCCACGGGCGGGGAGATTGAACTGCCGCCGGCCACCAACCACGGGCCGTTGCTGTTGGATTTCTGCGCCTTCTGGTGCCGGCCCTCCCGCGAGGCCATGCCGGTGCTGGCGGGCATCGCCAAAGACTACGCTGCGCGGGGCGTGCGCTATGTGGCCGTGAACCAGGGAGAAAAACCGGAATGGATTCGCCACCGCCTCGCAAAAGCCGGCCTCGATATTTCCGTAGCCCTGGATAAGCCGTCCACAAATAATTCGCGAGCGTGGTGTTTGATGGCCAAGTCGTTCCAGGTGGATGCCATCCCGACGATTGTGATCGTGGACCAATCCAACATCGTTCGCTACGTTCAAGTGGGTGCTTCACCGGAGTTGGGTGACGAAGTGAGGCGGGCGCTCGACGAAGTCTTGAAAGCCGAGTCCGGGCAGGGCCAAAGCGCTCCACGAACGGATGGACACGGAAGCGCCGGACCTGCAAAGGAGAAGAAGTGACTGCAATGGCGGAGATGGATGCCCACTCCGGAGCGTCAACTGGCCTACAAACGCAGATTTCCTGTTACGCTTCACTTGGTTTCGGTCTGGAACAGGTAGAACGGGTAAAATGACAGCCAGTTGTCGGGACGAAATTTTTGGTCCACCGAAAGCAACCATGAAAACTCAAAACTCAATCATCATTCGTTTCCTCGCATTTGTTTCGCTTGCTGTATTGCCAGCCAGCGCTCAATGGATCAGGTGGGAGACTTCCACCGGCGGCAACGGCCATTGGTACCGGCCGGTGCCAGGATTTGCGGGGCTCACGTGGACACTGGCCGACCAGCTTGCCCGCACCGAGGGCAATTACCTCGCGACGATCACTTCAGCCGCCGAGAACGGGTTCGTGTTCAGTTTGGTGGACGCTACCCAGTTCTGGACCGGCTACAATGGCTCCGGCCCAGCGTTCGGTGGCGCCCAGCAGGATGGAGCCCCTGAGCCGGCAGGTGGCTGGCAGTGGATTACTGGCGAGGCTTGGATTTACGCCAACTGGCTTTCAGGCCAACCCGACAACTATCCGGGAGGGCCAGCTGAGGACCGGTTGCATTTCTGGGGTGGTGGCCTGCGGGCCGCGACCTGGAACGATATCGCCAGAGATGACCTGAATTTGGGAGGCTACGTCATGGAGAGCGACAACCCCCCGCGACCGGTTCTGAGCATTCATCCGGGAGGAGCGGTGTGCTGGACGAGCGTAACCAACATTCAGTATCAGCTTCAGTGGGCAGCTTTCTTCAATTCAACCAATTGGTCGACTCTCGGACCGGTGGTGATCGGGACCGGCGCGACCGTCTGCACCTCCGACCCCACCACCAGCGAGCAGCAGAGATTTTACCGAGTGCGGATGTTGCCGTGAGCAAGATGCTGCCAACGCCACAGGATTGCCGATGTCCAATTGCGTTTCGCTTGGCTTCGGTTTGGAAAGGAGAGTAAGGCGTTCAGATAAATGAATGTGGCACGACGATGAAACAACAACCGCAGCCAGTGTGGTGCGAACTGGTTGCGAAGGACATGATGCATGACGGACCGGGAGGCTTGGCGGGCTGGATTCGCACTACCTGGTTACCCTACACCCAACGCATGTCCGAAGAGCTGCGAGAGCGATTTACTAACGACTTTGTTTCCCGGTATTTGGACATTAACCCGCCGGACAAATCGGGGCGTACTCATGTCGAGATGGCTCGCCTGGAGGTCGAAGCCTTGAAACTCCGATGACCGCAACACCCGCTAACAAGACCTCGGTCTGGCGGATCAACGACGATTGGCGGGGCGCACCGACGGCTATGGGGACGACTTCCGGAGAGTTGTAGCTGATTCCTTGTTACTTCTCGTCCGATTCCGGTCTGAACTGGAGTGGAAGAGGCACGGCATGCCGCTTTCTTCTCTGATTATGAAACACAACCAGCAGATCATTCTTCGATCCGGCGCAGTCTGGAAGCTCGCGATGTTCGGAGCATTTAGTCTGGCGGTCAGTTTGACCGGGGACGCAGCGGAACACCACTTGGGCTTGTCCGACTTCTCACCCGCCGCGAGCTGCGCCGATTGCCATTTTGAGATTTACCAGCAATGGCAAGGCTCCGCGCACGCCCAAGCGGCCACGGATCCGATCTTCCAGAAGTTGCTCCCGCAGGCGGCTCGCGATCTGGGCGAGCTCGGGGTGGGCTTTTGCCTCAAGTGCCATACGCCGGTGGCGACTGTGACCAAGGAAATCCTCGTTCATTCGCCGGTGTCGCTGCCTTTGAAGCTCAGTCCGGTGTCCATGGAGGGAGTCACCTGCGACTTTTGCCACACCTTCTCAGGTAAGGAGAACTTCGGCAAGGACATCAGCCCAGGAATCTATCTGTATCCCCGAAAGGGTGAAACCGCGGTCAAGTACGGCGTCCATGCCGACGCCAGCCCGACCAACCATCTCACCGCAGTTTCTCCTTTCCTAAAAGGCTCGGAATTTTGCGGGATTTGCCACAAATTCTCCCACCCCTTCTCCGGCGCGAAATTGCAAGACACGTACGAGGAATGGAAAAACGGTCCGTATTCCAAAAGCCCCGAAAAGGGCGGGAAGCGATGCCAGGATTGCCACATGCCGGAATACACCGGGCAAAGCGCCATCGGCGGTCCGGTGCGGAAGGATCTCCACGCGCACGTTTTCCCGGGCGGTCGTTCTGATTTGGTGAAGAAGGTGGCTACCGTTACGGCTTTGGTCTCCATCCAGAAAAAATCCGGCAAAGATACGGTGAACTTGAAGGCTTTGGTGACGAACGTAGGCTCCGGGCATTTCATGCCCACCGGCCTGCCCGGGCTGCGTCAGATCTGGTTGGAAGCCGTCGTGCGTGACGCGCAGGGCGCCGAAGTCTTTGCGAATCGAAGTTCCATTGGAATCGAGCCGCTCGATGCCAACGGCAAACCCACCATGCCTTGGAACGCCGTGCGCTTCGGAAAGGATACCCGGATCGGCCCCAAAGCCACCCAGCAGACCGCTTGGACCTTCCCGCTGCCAGAAAAACTCTCCGGTCCGCTGGAGGTGAAAACTTCCGTCTTTTATCGATCCATTTCACCGCTGGCCGCGCAAGCGGCCGGAATCGAGCCTTCGCCAGCAATCGAGATCACCTCGGACCGGCTGCGCCTATTTCCGGACGGCCGCGTGGAAAAGATCCCCGTGGAGTGAGAACGTGCCCAACTCAATTCCGCTACCAAAATGAATTGCCTCCAACTTCCTAAATGGCGCGCCGTCGCTTCGGTTCTGCTGGGCATTCTGGTGTTGCTGTCCAATCGGATCGCCAACGCCGGCGAAACCAATGAAGTGTTTATGAAGAGTTGCGCTTCCTGCCATGGGAAGGATGGCAAGGCGCAAACCTCCGTCGCCAAAAAACTGGGGGTGAAAGATCTGAGTCAGAGCAAGCTCACTGACGAGCAGATCGAACAACAGATCCGGGAAGGCAGGCCGGCAACCCAAAGTTCGGCCAAGATGCCGGCCTACAAAGACCGGCTCACGGCGGAGGAGATCAAGTCACTTGTTGCAGTGGTGAAATAGTTCAGGAACTAGCCCAGCTGTCAGGTGGCAGTCCTTTGCGGGTCGTTGGGCCCATGCGTCTGCGGCGGCGCTCGATTCGTAAAGTGGCGGGCCGAGGCGGCTGGCATGCCTCTGCGGCGGTCTCCATGGCTCAAGGATTTGTTTCCTCTCGCCGCACCGCATTACAGTTGTTCACGATCTGCAAACTTCTTTCAGTTTTCCCGTTACTCTCCGTGGGTTTCCGGTCTGGAAAGGAGTGGGAGGCGTTCGGATGAACGAAACTTCCGCAAACAACAAAAACACTGCAGGCGTAAGCCGCCTCAAAACAAGAAAGATCAAGTCATGAAAAATCTGCCAACCAAAACCGCCGGTTCGTACCTGACCTCCGCCGTCCGGGTGACGGCACCACTCCTGGCGCTGATCCTGTTCGCCGCGGTCGCGCAGGGACACGGCGGGCGTCACGGAGACGGGCACAAGATCCGACCGCCGCGCGTGCCGGCAGGTCTGGAAGTTCCCGCCGGCAACGAACTGGCGTCGTGTGCCACGGGCGTGGGTGTGCAAATCTATGTTTGGAGCGTCAACCCGACCAATGCGGCGCTGGCCAGTTGGGTCTTCAAAGCACCGCACGCCGTCTTGTTTGCTTCGCATGAAGACGAACGAGGTGACGTCGTGGGTATTCACTTTGCCGGCCCTACCTGGCAGGGAAACGATGGCAGCAAAGTCGTCGGTGTCCGTATGAACTCGGTCGCGGTAAATTCAGATGCGATCCCCTGGCTGTTGCTGCGAGCGGCGAGCACGTCCGGCGACGGCAAATTTACCAACACTACTTACATCCAACGCCTGAATACGCTGGGCGGCCTGGCGCCTACGACTCCCGGCAGCACTTTGGGCGAAGAAGCCCTCGTGCCCTATATCGCGGATTACTATTTCTATCACGCGCAGGAATAACCATACCGCCCCCGACTTGCACGCCGGTTAAAACCAGCCGGCGAGCATGAATTCGCCTGGACAAGTTCCCTCTGCCGGATGGTTGATCTTGATTTGGTTCGGTGCGGCACCCGGCAGGGTTCGTGTGATCGGCGCGTTCCAGGTCGGTGCCACGCATTTCATCTCGTCAATCCACCACTGGCTTGCCGCGAAGGCTTCCGCGCGATGCGATGCGTTGATCGGGGCGGGGGCGACTGCAGTTGCTGCTATTATTCCCTTCCGGCGCGATTCGCTGGCATGCTGCGCTTGCAGATCGACCCTTGGTTGTCCGCGTCACCGCAAGATATTTTCAGTTTTCCTGTAACTTTCCGCCCGGCACCTTGTAGAAAGCAGTGGAAGGCGAGCCGTTTGGGCCGCGCGATCCAGCGAAAGTGAAATAAACCGATAGCTGAAACAGGCTGAAACCCCTATGGAAAATACATTCTCTTGGCTCTTACGCCATTCCCGGCGGCTGGCAGCAACAGGCGTCGTGGATCAAAAAATAACCCAGTCAATAATAACCCTTGACACCTTCTTCCGAGTTTGCAGGATGATTCCGTCACACTTACTCACCGGCCTTCCACCAAGACTCCTGAGCGAGCTTGATTCCGCAAGAGCGGTTCAACCAAAAACCATTAACTCCAAAACGCTATGATGCCCAACCAGAAAACCTCCCCATACTTCGCGGCGCGGCCGGGCGCCGGCTTCCTCGTGCGCTGGCTGCCGCTCGCGGCACTGTTATTCGGCACGATCGTATCCAGTGTGGCCGCCGAGCCGGAGAAAATCAGCGACAGCGCTTCGCAGCAGATCCGTGCCCTGCAAGCAGAAAAGCTCGGGCGCTCGACCATCCACCGCAAGTTGGATTCGCAGTTTGTGTTTCAGCTCAAGAAGAATCGCGGTCAGGTCATTGCCCAAGGGGTGACGAAACTGCAACCCAACCTCAAGTTGCAGGCCGACGGCCGGGTGCTGGTGGATATTGACGCCAATGTCACGGCGGGGTTGCTGGCGCAGATTCAGCAGTCCGGGGGCACCGTGATCAACCACTTTCCCCAGTATCGCGCGATTCGTGCGCTGGTCTCCCTGGATCAGCTGGAGAGCCTGGCGAGTTCGGCGGATGTTAAATTCATCCGGCGCGCCCGGGAAGCCCGCACGCACACCGGCAGCGTCACTTCGGAAGGCGACGTCACCCACCGCGCGAATATTGCCCGTAATACATTTGGCGTGACGGGGCAGAACGTCAAAGTGGGGGTGCTGTCGGACAGCATTGACAATCTGGCCTATGCCCAATCCACCGGCGATTTACCTGCCGTTACCGTGCTGCCCGGGCAGGGTGGTTCCGGCTCGGGCGAAGGCACGGCCATGCTGGAGATCGTCCACGACGTGGCGCCCGGCGCCCAGCTTTACTTCGCCACGGCGTTTAACGGCGAAGCCAGTTTCGCGCAAAATATTCTAAACCTCCGCAGCAATGGTTGTGACATCATCGTGGACGATGTCTTTTATTTCGACGAATCCCCGTTTCAAGATGGCATCATCGCTCAGGCGGTCAACACCGTCACCGCGAACGGCGC
>JANOHH010000535.1:0-7338 GCA_031406395.1 Verrucomicrobiota bacterium
GTTTGCCCATGGGGGGATGGCTTCCGTTGGCCGCATCCGATCGCCGCGAAGCGCTTTGAAAGCCAGCCAGCCAGGGTTTTTCCGCTGCGAGCAATCCTTGACGCCGCAGCCTACTTGGTCGCGTGATCGAACTCCGCCAAGCCGCCCGGCGATCATCAGTTGCTGCCGCCCGCCCACTGGGGCGGCTGTCTCAGGTGATAAAGCATCTCGCCGGCTTTCGGCACGAGCAAGACTCCTTCGTTCTCGCGATTCGCAAAATCCGCTTCGCGGATGGTTGTGGGATCACGGTAGCCAAGATTGATTGCGCTGCAAATGTGCTCTGGGATGCCGGTGGCGAGGGTCACACGCACCCGGCATCGCTCGAGGCCGTCCTCAAACGAGCCGATGCCGCGGACGTGGGTGCTGTGAGCGAGGACGCCCCACGGATAATGCTTGAACTGCTCCCATTGCTTGAGGAAGTAATCGCGGCAATGGTAGCCAATCTCCGCGATGATCTTGCCGTGCGTGATGGAGATTTCGTGGACGTGCGGCGCGTAAATGATCAGTTCGCCACCGTCGGCCACGACGGGCTCCAGTTTATACATGCCTTTGCCGGCGACCCATAGGTCGTCGTACATCCGTGGCATTTTGGAGAGGACGGTCTGAAATGGCTGGTCCTTGTAGATGATGTGGACTTGCTTCGAGAGTTCGCTGGCGGCGTCCCACGCCGTTTCCGGCGTCCCGAAGAAAAGTCCGGCGAGCGATTTGTCCGGTGCGACGACCATGGCGAAGCATCTTTTGCTCACACCGACCAAGGCACCGGCGCGGTCAACCACCTTACGGACCGGTGTCCTCTTGTTGCCGATGATCATCGGGTTGGTGACGACCGCGCCAAGCCAGTGGAAGAAATTCAAGATTTGCGGTCCGCCCACGCCAGGGAACAGATACTTGTTGCCGCCGGAAAAGCCGACGACTTCGTGGGGAAATACCGGACCCACGATGATCACCTGGTCGTAATTGAAAACCAGTCGGTTGATCTCGACGGGCACGTCCAGCGCGAACAGACCGCCGGTGAGCTCGCTGACCTCGGCGGCGGCGAGCGTGCCGATCGCTCGGAGCGCGGCGGGATTGTCCCACTCGTGATTGAAGAAACGCACCCGGCTGAACTGTGTGTGGCGTTCGGCGAGGGAGATATCCAGCCGCTCGCAAATCGCGGCTTCGCTCATTGGCGGATGTGTGCCGAGGGCGGTAAGCACATCGAGTTCCTTGGCTGCGGGGCCGATCTGCGCGTGGATGTTTTTAAAGAGCAATCCCACCGGTGCTGTGCGCGTGTGGTCGGGCACGATGAGCAGCACGCGCTGGTTGCGATAATCCTCGGCGGGCAGCGCCCGGGCAACGAGTTCAGCGACTTCTTCTTCGCTGACCTTGCTGCCGGACGCTCCGAACTGAGAAATGGTCTGCTGCATGATGGGAAATTAATTACACCTCCGCATTAAATTCATCCTGGAACCCTGAAACCCAATTTAAGTGAGTTGCAAGCCGAGCCGTGTGGCCACATCCCGGGCGCTGCTGGGCCGGCGGGCCGCGTCTTTGGCCAGGCATGCCGCGATCGTTTCCTCCCACAACAACGGTATCATCGCGTCCTCCACCCCAAATTCGAACAACCGCTCCGTCATGCTCGGGGGAATGACTTCGTGCAATTGGGTGAACACATCGCCCCCGTAGAAGGGCGGTTTGCCCGTGAGCAATTCATAGATGGTGACACCTAGCGAATAAATGTCGTCCGCCACCGCTGGCGGTTCACCCGTCCACTGTTGCGGACTCATATACCAGTCCGTGCCTACAATGGGCGAATGGGTGCCGGTGGGAGCCGATCCGGGCAGGATTTCCCGCGACAGGCCGAAGTCCGTGACCTTGATTTGCCCACGTGAATTGAGGATCAGGTTGGCCGGCTTGATATCGCGATGCACAATGCGTGCTTCATTGTGTGCGTAATCAAGCGCGGCGCACAGATCGCGAACCCACGGCGCCAATTCGGCCACCGAAAAAATCTGCTTTGGTTTATCCACCTTCAGGGACCAAAGCGACCAGCCGTCCACATATTCCATCGCCACCGCCGCGCCCTGGGGCGTCTGAATGAAGTCGTGAATGCGGACGATGTTCGGATGCGCGAGTTTGAGGCTGCGGCGGGTCTCGGTTTTCAACCGCTCGATCTCGTGATGATCCGCGAGGAGATGCGGTGCCAGGAATTTTAGCGCTATGGGCTGTTCCAGCACCCGGTCATGCGCCAGCCACACCACCCCCATGCCGCCTTCCCCCAGGGTACGCGTGAGGTAATAGCGACCAAACACCCTTTGTCCGGCGGCGAGCGAGTTTTCCGTTTTATCTAACCGAGCCATCGTTACCCCACCTTACCAGACGCGCGGGCAGTCTGCACGGTTAAATCTAAATGGTCTGGCTCAAATAACCCCCATCCACACGGATGTCCGCGCCGGTGATGAAGCTGCTGGCCTGTTGGCTGGCGAGAAAAACCGCCGCGCCGACCAGTTCCTTCGCTTCACCGAACCGGTTCATTGGCGTGTGCCCCCAGATCGCCTGGGTGCGCGGGGTCGGTGAACCATCCTCGTTGAAGAGCAGCTTGCGGTTCTGCTCGGCCGGAAAAAAACCGGGGGTGATGGTGTTCACACGCACCCCTTTGGGTGCCCATTCGCGCGCCAGGAAGAGACTTAAATTCACCACCGCGGCCTTGGCCGCCGAATACGCCACCACCCGTGAAAGCGGCAGATGCGCCGCCGCGCTGGCGATGTTGATGATGCTACCCCTGCCGCGCCGGCACATGGCGGGACCGAATTCCTGACACGGTAAGAAGACCCCGCCCACAAGGTTCAGATCAAAGTTAGCGTGCCACGCATCGAGCGAAATACTCTCGAATGGGTTTTCCGCCGTGACCGTGACCTTGGGATCATTGCCGCCCGCTGCATTCAGGAGAATCGTGGGCGCGCCGAGTTCGACTTGGATTTTCTCATGCGCCTCGGTTAGGCTGCTGCGCGACGCGGCATCCACCCGGAAGAAGGTCGCCTTGCCGCCCCGGGATTGAATCCCCTGCACGCGCGCCTCACCCCGTTCCGTATTGCGACCGAGGACTGCGATGTGCGCCCCCGCTGCCGCCAGGCCCTCGGCCAGTGAACCTCCCAGCACGCCCGTCGCGCCAATTACCACCGCGACCTCACCCGTCAAATCGAATAGTTTCATAATCCAATCCCAGCATGTTCCAGATGCGATTGTAGTTGAAGGAAATTTTTGTCTTGGGCGGTTGGGCACACCCGCGCGCCGTACCGGAACGACGGGTGTCCGTGCCGGCTGGTGAGCCAACGCGGCCCGCCCGGCGGAAGAAGCTCACCCAAGTCGAGCCGCTCGAAACCTCCGTGAGTTCCCGGAATCGTCCGCGTCATTTCCGGGCGGCGGGACGCGCCCTCTACTTCCAGTAAATGTGGGACGCTACAAATCCAGGGCGAGGAACGGATGGGCTCGCCGACCCGTCTGGCAAACCGAAGACGGCTTGCTTCTTCCCCGCAAAAACCCAACATGAGGAGGAAGCTGGAGCTGCGATCGTAACTTTCAAGATCGGGCAACCGGCCGAGTTTCAGCAACCTGAAAAGGAATCGTCGAACATGAAGCAAATTATTGTTCTCAGCTTGGTTGGCATGGTGGCGAATATCCTGTGCGCCGCCGACTCCAGTCTCCAAGAAAAAGTCACGAAAGCGGCCACGTCGGTCGGCGACAAAATGAATTATAGCTGGGCCAGCTCTACTCTGGAGGCTGACGGCAGTCCAGGACGGCTCGGGACGATTGAGGGCAAGGCCGAAAAGGGTGGGGTCACCTGTTTAAGTTTTTCGGTCGGGGGCCTCCCGGTCGAGGTTTGTATGAAGGGCGAAAAAGGCGCGGCCAAGGCGTTGGAAGGATGGCAGACGTTTGATGAAATCGCTCAAGCCGGCGGCACGGCGGCGGCCGTCGTGCGCTACCTGCGCAGTTACAAAGCCCCGGTGGCCGAGACCGCGACTCTGGCCGGCAAGGCGAAGGAACTGAAAGAGGTTGACGGAGCGATTACGGGCGAACTTAAGGAGGACGCCGTCAAAGAGATGCTGCTGTTCGGCACCCGTCAACGGGAAGGTCAGGAGCCACCCAAGACGACCGATCTCAAAGGTTCGGTTAAGTTCTGGCTCAAGGACGGCGCGCTGAACAAGTTCGAAATCAAGGTTGCCGGCAAGGTGACCACCGGCGAGCGTGAGACCGACATCAATCGCACCACCACAGTGGAAATTAAGGACGTCGGCACAACGAAGATGGATGTGCCAGATGGAGCCAAGGCGAAGCTAACCTAGGCCAGGGTTGGCCGGCACGAGGTAATGCAGAAAGCCTGGCCCCGGGCGGCCTTTCTGGGTCGAAGCGCAAGTCAGTTTTGTCCCGGCTGTTTGGGCGGTTTGGTTTCAAGCCAAAGCGCGTTCGATGAGGGACTGCTCGCGAACGCTATGCTTTAGCTTCAGTGCTTCGGCGTGCGCGGCAGGCGTCATCTTCTTCCAAGATTTTTGCAACGCGTTGATCATCTTGGCGTCCTCTGATTTGGCGGAAAGCGCGGCCAGCTGTCGTTCGAGAAACACGAGGCATAACGCGTCCTCAAGGACGCGGCTTTCGGGATCGTTGGGGAAATTCTTCTTCAAGTTCAACTCCTGCACTCTGCGGACGGTGTCATTGTCATAGCCGACCGCGCGCAGGATTTCGCCGGCCTTTTCTGCGTGGAATTTCTTCAGATCCGCGCGCCACTGTAGATAGCCGGGACGCGTCATCGGATACGAGTCGCGAGGGATCAGCCACCGTGCGAGGTGCTGGCAGCGCGCGGCGAGGCGTAACGGTTCGCTGGCCGCGGGGTCGAGTTTCAGCACCCATTCCGTGAGCCATTGGGCATAGATCAGTTCGCGCGGATGGATCGCCCCGTCGGCGGACTCCACATTTGGGTCGCGGGCGTTCTCCTCGTCAAAGCGCCGGAGCGCGGCGGCGAAGCGTTCCGCGACGTTGGGTGCAAAAGGCGTCTGCATGGCGGGGTTATTTCAGTTCAAGGCCGGACGGGCAAGGTTTGAATCAATTCTGCAGGAAAAAGGTTGTCAATCGGCACCAGCCCTGCTGAACTGGGCCCAGATGAAACCGCTGTTCAAGAGATACATTGTCCCTCTCAAGCCCGCGCTCGCGGGATTGATGGTGGGCTTGGTCTTTTGGTTGGCGTTGCTCGCGTCGAACGATTGTTTGCATCATCAGTTTCACGGCAATTCCGCGGATGGTCAGAGCCCTTGTGCCATTTGCTCCGTGGTCCAGGGTCACATGGACGCCCCGACCTCGGCTTCACCGGAAGCGGCCGTGGCTCTGGTGGTTGCCTGGACGCTGCCCCGCCTTGAATCCACCCTGCCGCACCCAGTGGATGGCTTGGTAGATTCCACTCGTGGTCCGCCCGCTTCTCTTTCTTCCCCGTTGTAATTCGTTGGTTGCCATTCGTTGGCCGGCTTTTTTCCGTTTGGATTTTAACCCTTGGTGTACCGCGTCGTGTGGTCGCCGTTACTTTGAATTTTTATGAAATTTTTGAGAATGAAGAGTCTGACCGTTTTGGGTCTGGCGTTGGTACTGGTGCCGCAATGGGCGGTCCAGGCGCAGGAGACCAATCAATTGGATCAGTTGAAGCGGCAACTGGAGCTGATGCAGGATAATTTTGAGAAAGTGCAGCGCGCCCAGCGAGAGCAGATCGAGGCGTTGACCAAACAATTGAACGAGGTAATCCAGCAGCAGACGACCACCACGGAGCAAAAGAAGCTGGAGGCGCAACTGGCCTTGGATTTGGCGACCAACCAACCGGCGGCAACGGTGTCTGCGTCAGCCTTGGAGAAGGCACCGTGGTCACCGGCGCAACCGTTCACCGTGGCCTGGAGTGGCGCCTCATACTTGAACCTGAGCTTTGATGGCATATTCGCTGTCGGCGGCTCCTCGGCGCAAGATGTCGAGGCGCTCGAATTTGGGGGCCACGATCCCAAGCAGAACGGCTTCACCGTGCAAAATCTGGAGATGACCTTGGACGGCAAGGTGGATCCTTACTTCAAGGGGCAGGCCAACATTGTTCTGCAAATTGACCCCGATGGCGAAACGATCGTCGAGGCGGAGGAAGCGTTTCTGGAAACCATTTCGCTCCCGTGGAATCTGCAGGTGAAGGCTGGGCAATATTTCACCCAGTTCGGACGGATCAACTCGCAGCATCCCCATTCGTGGGATTTTGTGGATCAGCCGCTGGTCATTGGCCGATTCCTGGGACCGGATGGGTTGCGCAATCCGGGCGCGCAGGTCTCGTGGCTGACGCCGACGCCCTTTTACTCGGAGCTGTTCCTGTCCGTGCAAAACAGCGGCGGGGAAACCGCCTTCAGCTTCCGCGATGTGGATGGCACCGATTTGATCACCCAGCGACCCGGCGTGGACACCTCGGTGGAGAACGCGGGCGACATGCTTTATTCACCGCGTTACGCGATGTCGTTCGATCTCGGCGATGAACATACCTTGGTGTTGGGCGGTTCGGGTGCGTTCGGCCCAAACTCGAGTGGCCAGGACGGGCGAACGGCGATCTATGGGGCCGATATGTTTTACAAATGGAAGTCGCGCAAGCACGACCGGGGATTTCCGTTCGTGACGTGGCAGACGGAGTACTTATACAGCCACTACTCGGCCGCTGCCTTTCCGGGCGATGCTCTCTTTCCGCCCTCGGCCGCCACGACGATCAACAACTGGGGTGTTTATTCCCAGGTGTCGTACGGCTTCCGGCCGCGCTGGGTTGCCTCGTTGCGGGGCGATTACGTGACCGGCCAGCCGGGCGATTTCTGGGCGAATCCTCTGCTGGACGATCGCTACCGCATTTCGCCGGCGATCACTTTTTACCCGAGCGAGTTTTCCAAGATCCGGCTGCAATACAATTACGATCACATCCAGAACGTGGGCATGGAAAACTCGGTGTGGTTCCAGTTCGAGTTTCTCCTCGGCGCGCACTCGTCGCACCGTTTCTAATCGTCAAGTGCTTTGAATAGATCAGTCAACCAAACCAAATAAGATATGAAAAATGCTCTCAAGCCCATGCTGGCCGCGGCCCTGTTGGGCGGCGCCTTGACGGCGCAGGCAAAACTGAATGTGGTCTGCACCACTCCCGACCTTGCGTCGCTGGCGGAGGCGGTTGGTGGAAAACAAATTGACCTCACAACCCTGGCGCGGCCGACGGAGGACCCGCACTTCGTGGATGCCAAACCCAGCTTCATTGTGAAGTTGAACAGGGCGGACGTG